>NZ_JBFUES010000395.1:0-9724 GCF_056403875.1 Bradyrhizobium sp. P2_E8 | reverse complement strand
GGCCGCGGTGGTCCCGGTGATCCGGTTGGTGACCAGCGACCCCGCACCGCCGGCCGCCCCCTTGCTGATCGACACGGCACCGGCGAACACGCCCGCCTTGTCGTTGTTGCCGGCGATCACGGCGACGTTGTTGGTGGCGGTGACGTCGGCGCCGTTGACACCGTTGGTGCCGGCGGCGGTGATGCTGGCGGTGACGTTGGTCCCCATCAGATTGGTGGCGACCGAGCCGGCCAGCCCGACCTGCGAGGACATCGCGATACCGACGGCGACCGTCGAGATGCTGGCGTTCGAGTTCGCACCGACGGCAACGTTGCCCGATGCGGTCAGCTTGGAGCCGGTGACGCCGGCGCTGACATTGTTGGCGATGCTGCTGTAGACGAGCGCCAGGCCCGCGGCGCTGCCTTGCGTCGAGGCGCCCGCGACGGCGGCGGTTCCGGTGATGCTGGAATTGTCGGTCGCGGAGACGGAAATATTTTTGGCCGTGATGGCCGATTGCGACGCGCTGGACAGGTTGTTGCCGATGGCCGCCGAAACAGTATTTGCGATGCTGCTGATCGTCGTGCCGCCGACCCCCGCAAACTGTCCGGTCGCCAGACCGAAGCCGATGGTGACCGACTGGATCTTCGAGGAATCGACCGCACTCACGCTGACATTGCCGTTGACACCCGCCGTCAGCAGCACGTTGGCGATATAAGCCGAATGCGTCGTTGCGATCGTGTCGTAGACGATCGAGGCGCCGACATTGTTCTTGCCGGCCTGGATGAGGCCCGCAACGGAGATGATGCTGGCCCCCGGACCGTTGCCCGCGCCCCCGCTGAGTGCAGCCGCGCCGAAGTCGATGCAGTTCTGCCCGCCCGTGCCGCCGGCGACCGTGCAGGTGTCCTCGGCGAGATGATTGTTGTTCGACTTCTTGACGAGGTTGCCGAGCGCGGTGTCCAGCGCCGACACCGCGCCGCTGTCTGCCAGCACCGTCACGCGTCCAACGTTGATGTTCACCGTTGCGCCGCTGTTGATGTAGGCGGTTGTGGTGGGCGAGATCTCGCTGACGACGATCGCGCCGGCAAGCCCGTTGGACCCTGCCCCGCCCGAGGCCGCGCCGGCCGCGATCACGCTGGCGCTGTCGGCCATGACCAGCAGCGTGTCATAGTTCGAGATCGAGGTGCTACGGATGTGCGCGTCGGTCGCGTTCCCGCCCGTGGGATCGGCGATCGACGCATAGGTCAGTCCGATGCCGACGCCGGCTTGTCCACCAGTGATATAGAGCGARCCGCCGCCGATCGCGATGTTCGTGGTCTGGTAGGCGTCGACCTCGAGCGCGCGGTTGACCCCGCTGGACTGGCCCGTGATCGTCGAACTCTCGATATAGGCGTTGGCGCTGTCCGTGATGATGCCGACCGAGGCCGACAGCGCCGCCGCATTGGATTTCGATCCCGCCACGCCGATGGCGACGACGGTCTCCGAGCCGCCATTGAGCGCCTGCACCGTCACCGAACTCTGGTTGTTCACGGTGGTGCCGTAGATGTAGGCGAGCGTCGCGTTGTTGGACATCGCCGCCGCGATCGCGCCGCCGATCGCAGCCCCCTGGGCAGACCCTCCGGCCAGATTGAGCGCCGCAGATCCGGAACCATTGTTGAGCATGGTGTCGTTGAGCGCCTGAACGATCGTATTGGTCAGAACGGCGCTGGTCGTGGTGTACTTGTTGACCGTCGTATTCTTGATATAGGCGCTGGTGCCGAGCGAGACGTCGCTTACCGACGAGCTTCCGGCGAGATCGAGGCTGAAACCGCTGGTGCTCGATCCAGAAGTCGAACCGATCTTGCTCGCAGCCGTCCCGACGCCGGCGGTCCCGCCGGTCGAGGCCGCCCCGGCGGCCCCCGCCTTGTCGGAGAAGCTCGACGACGCCGGATCGGAGACTGATGCCGCGACGGCGGCCGCGGTGATGCGCCCGGAGGTGGTCGCGCTGATCGTGAGATTGTCGACATTGACCGATCCGCTTCCACCGCCAGTGCCGGCAAAAGGATCGTTGGAGCTGAACACGCCGGGCCGGATGTCGGAATGGTTGTCGCCGACATAGGCGGAGGTGTCGGTATTGGCGCCGAGATAGGCGACCGACAAGCCGACCGCCGAACCGCCGCTCCCGTTATAGCTCATCGCGCCGGACAGCGTCACGACCGACAGATCCTGCTGCGCTAGGATGCCGACGGTCGGTGCATAGACGGTGGCCTGGCTCGATATCGACGCATGCGTCGTGTTGTTCAGGAAACCGAGCGAAGTGATGCCATTCAGCGCCAGCGTGCCGGCAGCCTTGCCCGACGACGGTGCGACAGCGACGAACCGGTCGGAAGTGATCGCGTTGACGGCGATGTCGTCCGCCGCACGCAGCGTCGCGCGGTCCGAAACGCCGGCGATGGTATTGGTGTTGAACTGGACGAGATTGAGCGCGCCGCCGACGGAGGAGCCGCCCGAGGTGTTGCCGAACAGGAAGCCGAGCGTGCCGACATTGCCGGCGGCGTCGATCGACGCCGTGGTCGTGGTGGCCGCGATTTGGATGCTGGCGTTGTAGGTATGGACGTCGCCATTGTCCATCCCGACCGACCAGCTGCTGCCGCATGTCGCGGTCGTGCAGGTCGCGGTCAGGCTGGCGCTGCCGGCCACCCACGCCGTCGTGTTGTTGTTCACGACGAAATGGTTCAGCGAACCGGCGATGCCGATCGTGTCGCCGGCGTCGGCCGTGGCATTGGCGTAGCTGGTCAGGATGTTGCCGCCGACGCCGAGATTGCCGTTGAGATGGCTCAGCACCGCTCCCAGCCCGTCCCACTTCAGCCAGGTGTTGGTGATCGGCAGCTCGGTGGTCGCGTCGACGGCGATGTTCGCCGCGTTGATCAGCGTTCCGTTGCCGACATAAGCGTTCGAGTTGTGGGTGAAATTGCCCCAGGCGACGGCCGCGCTGATCGCGGTGCTCTCGCCGGACACCGGATCCTTCGTGATCGCGCTGGACGTCGCATTGCTGCGAACGCCGCGATCGATGACATTGCTGGCAACGGCAACGTTGCCGCTGGCATAGATGCTCGGCGCGCCGCCGCTCGGATTCTGCGCGATCGCAGCGGTCGCGCTCTGGGTGCTGTTGGCCAGCGACAGCGCGCCTGCGACCTTGAAATCGAAGCTCAACGGCATCAGCGAGCCCATATGGTCCCTGATGATCGACGTCGGCGAGGTGACGGCGCGCAGTCCTCGTTCGATCGCCGCGATCAGCGCCGGCAGGCCGGCGCACCTTCAGGGTGCTGCCGCTCGTGTTCACCGTGCCGGCAGCAAGATGCGCGCCGGTCGCGACGTTGGCGGTCGTCGTCACCGATCCCGTGGAATAGGCCACCGTCGGGACGATTTGCGCGCTGGTCGACGCCGCGAGGGCCGCGATGGCGATGGTCGCATCGTTGAGCGCCTTGATCTCGAGGTTGCCGCCGGCGTTGACCGTCGCGCCCGAGGCCACGTTGGTCGTGGCAGTGCCGTCGATCTTGCCGACGACCACACCGGCCGCGACCGGCGTGAGGCTGCCGAGCAAGGTGGATGCGACCGCCGGATCCGACGCGGTCTCTGTGGCATGCGCGGAAATGGTGACATCGCCGTGGCCGTTGATGTCGGCATGGCTGTTGATGTTGATGGCCGCCGTGGCGCTTGCCGCGACATAGCCGCCATTGAGCCCGAGCAGCGAGGCGGCAAGCGTCGAGCCGACAAGCGCGAAATCACCGGCCACAGAACCGTTCAGGAAACTCGACACGGCCGTCGAGGTTGCGGTGATCGAGACGATGCCGCCGGCAATCTTGCCGTCGACCGTGATCGACGTCGCGGCGGTGGCCTGGCCGGACAGCTTGATGTCGCTCGCCGTCGCCGTCAGCGTGACATTGCCGTCGGAATAGGTGGTTCCACCGAAATTGACCGCCTGGGCCAGGATCTGCGCACCATTCTTGATGTCGATGTTCGGCGCGTCGATAGTGATGTGATTGGCACTGCCCGTCGAATGACCGTTGGCGTCGAGATGGCGGGTATCGACCACTGCGTGTGCCGCCAGGGTGATCGAATTGCTCGCCTGGATCAGGTAGGTGGCGCTGGAGCCACCGGTGATTCCACTGATGGTGTTCGCGATCGAGGTGTTCGACAGCGTCACGCCGGTGTCACCCTGGCTCGCATCGCCGACCACCACGTCGGTCGGGTCCATCAGCAGCGTGCCCGCCTTGCCGTTCGGCGCGGCCAGGTTGATGCTGACACCGTTGCCGACGTCGATGATGCCGTTCGCGCTGAACTCGACGAGACCTGCATTGCCGGTCTTCGCGCTGGCGTCGAACTTGGCCCCGCCCGCCACGGTCAGGTTCTCGGTGGCCTTGAGGCGGATGTCGCCGGCGTCGCCTGTCTTGCTCGCGGCGCTGAGCCTGGCGTTCTTGCCAATTTCGATGTTCTTGCCCGCATCGACGGTAATGTTGCTCGGCGTCGCAGTCTTGCTCTGCGCCGTCAGGCGTCCGTTCACCCTGGCGTTGTTGACCGCGCCGATATGGATCGAGCCGTTGCTGACGGTGATCGCGCTGGCGCTGCGCAGGCCCTTGGAGTTGACGGAGGCCGCAAATTTCGCGGCGTGATCGAGATTGGCTATATCGCGCTGAGTCGCGCCACCGACATAGACATTCTGCCCGGTCAGCCGCACGCCGTCCTGGGCATTGACCCGGCCGTAGATTCGGATGTTGCCGTCCGGCGAGACCGGGAACGAGCCCGCCATGAGGTTGCCGACCGCCGACTGGTTGATCACCCCGCCCGCGCCGATCAGACTGTCGGTGAACTCGCGCGTCGGCGTCGAGACGTTGAGACTGCCGACGTTCACCGTGCCGGAACGGCCGACCACGAACCCCTTGGGATCGGCGAAGTAGACGTTACCGCCGATCGCGCCGTTCATATAGGAGTTCAGCGTGCCGTTGACGTAGACCGGCGCGTCGCGAACGATGTTGACGAGGTTTTGCGTGCCGGCGGGCAGCTGCAGGTTGACGGTGTTGCCCTGCCCGACGCTGAACTGCGAGAACGAGTTGAAGGCGTTGTTGCCGGACACCGTCGACGTCGTGACGTTGGTGACGCTGCCGGAGGTGTGCAAGGAGGTCCCGGTGCGGCCATCCGGAACGATGACGTTCGCCGTCTGCGCCTGAAGGCGGACGCTGAACACCGGCAGAAAGACCATCTGCATCGCGCAGAGCAGCGACATCGAACGGAAGCGCGCAAGCCCCCGCAGCGTCAGCTCGTCATTATTTCGCGTCGCAGATGGTCCGCGCATTTCATATCCTCGTCATCGGCATTGGCGCCGATCCACAACCGGGTGGGAGAATGTCGTGGAAGCGTCCGGCATCAGAACTGGCCGGGCGGAAGCTTGAAGATGTCGGGGCTCTTGGCGTCGGCCACGTAGAACAGCAGGAGGCTGGTCGGCGTCAGCACACGCTGGTTGTTCTCCTTGTTCTCGAACGTGCCCTGGAGCAGCAGGATCACCGAGCGGTCCTTGGCGTCGCTGCCGCGGAACATCACGATGCCGCCGGCAACAGGCATGTTGACCGCGATGGAATCAGGCTTGAAGCCTTCGCCCATGAAATGGGCACGCAGGATATTGGCGTTGGAGAACAGCTTCTCCGCCGTCATCGCCGCGTCGGTCCCCTTCGACCAGACGGCGCCGACCTGGATCAGCGATTTGGACTTGTAGCCGAACACGTAGGAGAGCTCGGCGGTCCCGCCGTTCGGCAGCAGCTCTGGAACCGACATGAGGATGCTGTGCGTCAGCTCGGACGCGTTGTCCTGCGCCTTGATGGCGTCGGGCTTGGCGTTGAAGTCCTTGATCATCGCCGCGCGCACGTCGGCTTCGCTCATGCCGAACTTGGCGGAGCGGAAGCCGTCGATCGCCTTGACCTTGTCATCCGCGCCGGCGCTCGGCGCCTCGGTCGTGGCCGCCGCCGGAGCGCCGGCTGCCGGAGCAGCCCCAGCCGCGGCAGCCTTCGGAGCCTGCGCGGCCTTCTGCTTTGGAACGGCGCCCTGGGCCGCCAACGGACCCGCAGCAACGGAGGTGAGAAGACCGACGAGGGCCGGAACGAGATAGATTTTGCGCATCGAAAACCTTCGAAACAACTTGAAAGAACGCTTCAAAAATCGGCAGTCACGAAATCGGCTTCTCCGAACCACCGTCGCACCCGAGACGGAAAATGTTGCAATGCCACAAGGCGTTACAAAACATCACGGAGCAGACAAGGCTCGAAACAGCGACTCCTCAGCGGCGTAGGAATACGGTATCGGGTTGCCAAACGCTGCGAATGAACATTCACAAGCGCATTTTTTCATCAATTGTGGTTGCCGGCCGTTCGCGCTAAGCATCCGCCTTGGGGCAAGCATCATGCAAAGAATTTCATGAACGAACGGCCTTTCGCGGTCGATCGCCGCGGGTTCATTCGCCTTGCGAGCGCAACCGCTGCGGGATGGCTCGCGCTCGGCGCAACACCTGATCGCATGCGAGTCGTCGCTTCGCTGACGGCATTGTCGCTCGACGACGAACTGACCAGAAGGAGCATGATCGACACCCCGACCTCGCGCCTGGGTGGTCTCATCGTCGGGCTCAGGCAGCGAGGCTGGGTCGAAGGCGTCAACTTCCGCCTCGAACTCCGTTCGACCTTCGGCCCATCGGACAAACTGAAGGCGGCGATTCAGGAGCTGCTGGAGCTCAAGCCGGATGTGATCCTGACGGGGTCGACGATCGAAACCGCAGCGGTCCTTGCAGCCACCAAGACCATTCCGATCGTCTTCGCGACCGCCAACGATCCTGTCGGCAACGGCTTCGTCGAAAGCCTTGCGCACCCCGGTGGCAACGTCACCGGCTTTACCAGCAGCACCGCCGAGATGGGCGGCAAATGGCTTCAGCTCGTCCGGGAGGCAGTGCCGGATGTTACCCGCGTCGGTGTCCTGTTCAACCCGGCGACCACACCTCGTGCGGGGCGCTTCTTTCTCGATTCGATCGAGCAAGAAGCTGCGACATCGGGAGTGTCCGTTGCCCCCGCCCCCGTCGGCGCCCCAACGGAGATCGACGAAGCCGTCAGCCGCTTCTCTGAACCGCCCAAGGCGGCAATGATCGCCCTCGTCGACAGCTTTCTGGTGGTCAACCGGCAGGCGATCGTCGCGGCAGCCGCCAAGTATCGCGTACCGACGATCTATCCCTTCCACTATTTCATGGATGCAGGCGGGCTGATGAGCTACGGGCCGACGCTGGAAGTCCGTTCGGCCGACTATGTCGATCTCATCCTGCGCGGCACCAAGGCCGGCGATCTGCCGGTGCAATCGCCGCGAAAATACGAGTTGCTGATCAACCGCACAGTTGCCCGCACGCTCGGCTTGACCATACCATTCACGCTGCTCGCACGCGCCGACGAGATCCGCGAGTGAACGAGACGATCGACCAGGGACATTTGCGGACGCCTCCCGGCCGGCTGTTCCGCAAATATCTCTACTCGATCGTCGCTCTCGCCTTTGCCGCGCTCGCCATCAACACTGGCTTCGACGTCTGGTTCTCCTATCGCGAGCAGAAGCAGCTCCTCGCGTCAACCCAGCGCGAGCAGGCAGCGTCGGCGGCGATTCAGATCGGCCAGTTCATCGGCCAGATCGAGAACCAGATCAGATGGCTCTCCCGCCTGCCCCCGGAGCTGTCGACGAACGAGGACGAGCGCCTGAACGCGATCCGCCTCCTGCGCCTCTCGCCCGCGATCGCGGAAATCGCCGAGCTCGACGCGCAAGGCCGCGAGCAGGTGCGCGTGTCGCGCCGCGTCGCGGACAGGATCGGCAGCAAGATCGACCTCTCCGCTTCGCCCGCCTTCCGTGGCGCCAACGAAAGCCGGACCTATTACGGGCCGGTGTACTTCTTCGGCGACACCGAGCCGTTCATGACGATCGCCGCGCGCGGCGTCGGCCGCGGTCCCAATGTGATCGTCGCCGAGGTCAATCTGCGCTTCATCTGGGACCTCGTCGCGGGGATCAGGGTCGGCAATACCGGCAAGGCCTATGTGGTCGACCGCATGGGGTTGCTGATCGCACATCCCGATCTGTGGCCGGCGCTACGCCGCAGCGATCTTTCGAGACATGCCGACGTTCGCGCCGCGCTCGATGGCGTCGGGCCACCGTCAGGCGGCCTGGTCAAGGAAGATCTGTCCGGTCAACGCGTGCTGTCGACCTATGCGACGGTGCCCTCGCTCGGCTGGGTGGTGTTCGTCGAGCTTCCGCTGACCGAAGCCTATGCGCCGATCTACGCGTCGATCGGCCGCTCGACGTTTCTCCTCGTCGTTCTGCTCGCCTGCGCGGTGCTGGTCTCGCTCTTTCTCAGCCGGCGCATGACCGTGCCGATCCAGATCCTGACGCAGGGCGCGCGCCGGATCGGCAGCGGCGATCTCGGCCTGCGGCTCGCGATCAAGACCGGCGACGAGCTGGAGGCGCTCGGTGACCAGTTCAACCGGATGGCCGCGCATTTGCGCGAATCCTACGCGACGCTCGAGCGCAAGGTCATCGAGCGAACCTCCGAGCTCGAGAAGGCGCGCGACCACGCCCTCGCCGAGCATGACGCGGCCGAGCGTGCGCGCAACATTGCCGTCCGGGCCAACGAGACCAAGTCGCGCTTCCTCGCCGTCGTCAGCCACGAGCTGCGCACGCCGCTGAACGGCGTCATGGGCGTGCTGCAGCTGCTGGACGACGGCAGCCTCGGCGAAGCGCAGCGCCGCCACCTCGCCACTGCCGCCGCATCGAGCGAAACGCTGATCGCGCTGGTCGATGCGATCCTGGAATATGCCCGCCTGGAAGCCAGCGCCGAAACGCTGGAGACACGCGACTTCCGTCTCGGCCAGCTCATCGAGGCCGCCGCCGATCTGATGCGCCCGCAGGCCTTCGACAAGGGACTGACGTTCGACGTTGCCAGCGATGCGACGGTCAACACCTCCGTGCACGGCGATCCTGTCAGGCTCAATCGCATCCTGCTCAATTTGATCGGCAATGCCATCAAGTTCACCCCGCGCGGCGGGATCGGCTTGAAGGCGGTCGCCGAGCAGAACGACGATCACGTCCTGCTGCGCATCACGATTCGCGATACCGGGATCGGCATCCCGCCCGACATGCATGAGCGGATCTTCGAGGATTTCGTCCAGGCGGACGACAGCATCGCGCGGCGGTTCGGCGGCACCGGCCTCGGCCTTGCGATCGCGCGGCGGCTGGCGCGCCTGATGCACGGCGAGCTGACGGTGGAGAGCACGCCGGGCGCGGGCAGCACGTTCACGCTACAGGTGCCGCTTGGCCGCGCCGCGAGCGGTATCGCGCAAGGTACGGTCCTGCCGCCGTCGCGGCGGCTCAGCGTGCTGCTGGTCGACGACGATCCCGTCAATTGCGAGGTCGGCGAAGCGATCCTGAACYGGCTCGGCCATCGCCCCACGATCGCCAGGAACGGCGCGTCGGCCATAGAGTTCGCCCGCGATCAAGTGTTCGACGTCATCCTGATGGACCTGCACATGCCCGACATGGACGGCGTGGAGGCGGCGTCGCAGATCGGCAAGCTCGGTCTGCCGAGGATGCCGCGCATCATCGCCGTGACGGCCGACGTGTCGGGCAGCGCCCGCGAGCGGCTCGCGGGCTCCGGGATCGCCAAGGTCGTCAGCAAGCCAATCCTGATCAATGCGCTGCGCGAGGC
>NZ_JBFUES010000394.1:0-6460 GCF_056403875.1 Bradyrhizobium sp. P2_E8 | reverse complement strand
CTATGCGGGCGTTCCGGTCATCGCCAAACTCGGCAACGGCGCCTCCTCGCGCGCCGGTGCCTCCATCGTGACCGCCGTCGGCCTTGGCGACTGGGTCGCAGAGGATGACGAGGGTTACGCCGCGATCGCCTGCAAATATGCAGCGCAGCCCGCCCATCTGGCGAAGTTGCGCGCGGAGCTGCCGGCTCGGATCGCGGCCTCGCGCGCCGGCAATGTCGAGATCTACACGCGAGAGCTCGAAGCGGGTTACCGCCAGTTCTGGAGCGACTATTGTGCCGCGGCTTCGGAACGCGGCGACGTGGCGTGACCCGGCCGAACCGCGACGATCAGACGAACGGCGGCTTGATGTTGCTGCGCTTCTCCAGCCATTCCGGCACCGGAAGGTTCTTGGCGCGCATGAAGTCCGCATTGAACAGTTTCGACTGATAGCGGCTGCCGGAATCGCAGAGCACGGTGACGATGGTCTTGCCGGGCCCGAGCTGCTTGGCCAGCCGCATCGCGCCGGCGATGTTGATCCCGGTCGAGCCGCCGAGGCACAGGCCCTCGTGCTGGAGCAGGTCGTAGATCACCGTGACGGCGTCGGTGTCGGCAATGAGATAGGCGTCATCGACCTTCGCGCCCTCGACGATCGCGGTCGCCCGGTTGAGGCCGATACCTTCGGTGATCGAACCGCCCGGCGTCGCCTTGGCTTCGCCGGTCCTGAAGTACTCGAACATGCCAGCGCCATGCGGGTCGGCACAGGCGATCCGGACGTTCTTGTTCTTTTCCTTCAGAAAGCGGCTGACGCCGGCGAGCGTGCCGCCGCTGCCGACCGAGCAGACGAACCCGTCGATCTTGCCGCCGGTCTGCTCCCAGATCTCCGGCCCCGTGGACTCGTAATGCGCTTTCGCATTGTCGAGGTTGTTCCACTGGTCGGCGAACAGCACGCCATTGGGCTCGGTCTTGCGCAGCTCGTCGGCGAGCCGGCGGCCGACATGCTGGTAGCTGTTGGGATTGGCGTAGGGAAGGGCCGGCACCTCGATCAGCTCGGCGCCGCACAGCTTGAGAAAGTCCTTCTTCTCCTGGCTCTGCGTCTCCGGGATCACGATCAGCGTGCGGTAGCCGCGGGCACTCGCCACGACCGCGAGCCCGATGCCGGTGTTGCCGGCGGTTGCTTCCACCACGAGACCGCCGGGCTTGAGCTCGCCGCGCTTCTCGGCCTCCAGGATCATCCACTTGCCGGCGCGGTCCTTCACCGACTGGCCGGGATTCATGAACTCGGCCTTCCCAAGAATGGTGCAGCCGGTCGCCTCCGAGGCGCGCTTGAGCTTGATMAGCGGGGTGTTGCCAATGGCTTCGACAACGTCGTTTCGAATGGTCATGTCAGGGGGAAATCGCTGGCAAGGGGTTGATCAGGTTGGCCAGAACCTAGTGCCTGGGAGACCAAAGGGAAAGGCTTTTGCGCTGCGGCGAAACGGGCGGAAGTGACCGCTCAGGCAATCATATTTTGGGGAAAGTTCAGCGAGGAGCTGCGGTGCCGCATCTCGGTGGCATGATTTGTCGGACAACTGTCAGGGCATGGAAGATAATGGTCGTTGCGGCCAACCCTCGCGCCAAATTTCCGCCGGCCGGGGGATGGGGACGACCACCTGCGCAACAGCTGCGTATTCCTTCTCGATCGTTGACGGCTTGGTGAGAATGGCTCGCCACGCTTTCAGGTGGAGCTTAAGCCGCATAGAGCTTGTTGCCGGCCAATGCGCAGCCGGATCAAACGGATCCGAGCGGGTGTGGCGCCGATATCACATGAAATCTTGGTAAGCTTGAATCCGCTTCGTGACGGCAGGAAAATACGAGAAGTCTCTGCAAGACAGCCATATCTTGCACTTTCGTGGCGCGGATATCGACGCATTCGGGCCGCCATCTCGCACCTGCGGGACTGTCCCGCTGTTCCGCGCCCGGCTAGGATGAATCTCAAGGTTCCGCTGAAAGCATCACCTGTGAACGAGTTGCAGAAAGCCCCCCGACTGTCCCGCCGCGAATCGGTTAATCCGGCTGTGCGGTGGCGGCTCGATCTGCCCGGTGGGGGGTGGATGTGACACAGCATGTTCCGGCGATCGTCCTGCGGCGGTCTCTAGGTTCTGCGTCCCGGACGCGTCGTGCGGCGCGCTGGCTCGGAGTGCTGTGCCTCGCCACCAGTTCAGGTGCCTGCATGCTGACGCAGGATCTTCCGGATCCCGCGCTCGATGTTCCCGCGCAGTACAAATACGCCGGGAAGGGGGATGCGCCGCCGTCGCTGGATTGGTGGCGCGGCTTCCGTTCCGCCGAGCTGACGCAGTTGATGGAGGAAGCGCAGACCGTCAACCTCGACATCGCCGCCGCCGTCTCGCGCATCGTCCAGGCGGACGCCCAGGCGCGGCAGGCGGGCGCGGCGCTGCTGCCGAGCCTGTCGGGCACTGGTCAGGAGACCTATTCGCGCACCTCCGGTTCATCAGCCTCGGGGCTCACCAATGGCGGCCGTGAGGTCGTCAATTACCAGGCCTCGCTCAGCGCGAGCTACCAGCTCGACTTCTGGGGCCAGAACCGCGACGCACTCCAGACGGCGGAAGAGACGGCGCACGCCAACCGCTTCGATCGCGACACGGTCGCGCTGACGACGCTTGCGGGCGTCGCCAACGCCTATTTCCAGGTGCTGACCTCGCAGGATCGCATCCGGACCTCACAGCGCAACATCGCGAGCGCGCAACGCATCCTCGATGCCGTCAAAGAGCGTCGCAAGGCCGGCACCGGCACCGATCTCGACGTCGCCCAGCAGGAGAGCGTGCTCGCCAACCAGAAGGCGCTGGTGCCGCCGCTGCGCCAGACCCTCGACCAGAACGTCAACGCACTCGCCGTGCTGGTGTCGCGGCCGCCGGAGAGCGTGCGCGTGCTCGGCGGCTCCCTGGACCGGATTGCGATCCCGCGCGTGACGCCCGGCCTGCCGTCGGAGCTGCTGACGCAGCGGCCGGACATCCGCCGGCAGGAGGCGCAGCTCGCGTCTGCGACCGCGAACATCGGCAATGCCCGCGCGCAGTTCTTTCCAACCATCCAGCTCACCGGCAATGGCGGCTATCAGAGCTCGGCGCTGGTATCGCTGTTCCAGCCGCATGCGGCCTTCTTCCAGCTCGTCGGCAGTGCGACGCAGCCGATCTTCGACGGCGGCAAGATCCTCGGTAATTTCGAATTTGCCAAGGCGCGGCAGGACGAACTGCTCCAGACCTACCGCAAGACCATCGTTCAGGCCTTCGCCGACGTCGACAATGCGCTGTTCTCGATCAAGCAGACCACGATCAAGCTGCAATTGCAGCGCGATGTCGTCACCGCCTCACGCCGCGCCTTCGATCTGTCGGAGCAGCAATTGCGCGCCGGCACCGCCGACATCGTGACCGTGCTCAACACCCAGCTGACCCTGTTCCAGGCGGAAGACGCGCTGTCGCAGGCCCAACTCGCACGGCTTCTCGCCATCGTCAGCCTGTATCAGGCGCTCGGCGGCGGCTGGGAACCGAGGATGGAGAAACCGGTCAATGCTCTTTAAGCCGGATAAGAAGGATGACGCGAAGGCGGGGACGATGAGGAAATCGTCGCGCGGCGGCTTCATCTTGACTCTGGTCACGCTCGCGATCCTCGGCGGCCTCGGCTATCTCGGCTGGACCGTGTGGCATCAGCAGCCGCAGCAGGCGAACGGCCGCAACCAGCGGCCCGACCTGCCGGTGCCGGTGCTGGCGGCAACGCCCCGCATCCTGGATGTCCCGGTCTATCTCGACGGCGTCGGCGCGATCCGCGCGCTCAACACCGTGACAGTGCGCTCGCAGGTCGACGGCAAGCTGATCGCGGTCAATTTCACCGAAGGCCAGGACGTCAAGAAGGGCGACGTGGTCGGCGAGATCGATCCCGCGCTCTATCAGGCGACCTACGATCAGGCGGTCGCCAAGAAAGCGCAAGACCAGGCCCAGCTCGCCAACCAGCGCATCGATTTGACGCGCTACGAGCAGCTCGCCGCCTCCAACGCCGGCTCCAAGCAGCAGGCCGACACCCAGCGCGCGCTGGTCGCGCAGACCGAGGCGCTGGTCAAGGCCGACCAGGCTGCGATCGACAATGCGGCGGCGACGCTGAGCTATACCAAGATCGTTGCGCCGATCTCCGGGCGCGCCGGCCTGCGCCAGGTCGACCAGGGCAACATCATCCACGCGTCCGACACCACGGGTCTCGTGGTGATCACGCAATTGCAGCCGATCGCGGTGTGGTTCAGCCTGCCGCAGCAGCAGATCATGCGGGTCAACGCGGCCGCCGCCAAGGGCGCGCTCGCAGTCGACGTGTTCGGCAATGACGGCGTCACCGTGATCGACACCGGCAAGCTGACCGGCATCGACAACCAGGTCGACCAGACCACCGGCACGCTCAGGCTCAAGGCTGAGTTCCCCAACGCCAATTACCAGCTCTGGCCGGGCCAGTTCGTCAATGTCCGCCTCAAGGTCGAGACCTTGATGCAGGCGCTGGTCGTCCCGACATCGGCGGTGCAGCGCGGTCCGATCGGCACCTTCAGCTATGTCATCGGCGAAGACAACGTCGCTTCGGCCAAGCCCGTGACGGTAACGCAGCAGAATGAGCACGACGCGGTGATCGCCAGCGGCCTGTCGGCGAACGACCGTGTCGTGACGACAGGCTTTGCCAATCTGTCCGATGGCTCCAAGGTCGTCGTCGGACGCGACGACCAGACGCCGTCGGCCGACCTCGCGCCGCGCAAGCGCTCGCGCGGGCCGGACGCTCAGAAAAAGGATGGCGCCAAGGACGGACAGAAGGACGGCCAAAAAGACGGACAGGGTAAGGACGGCGAGCCCCGCGCCAAGCGGAGCAGCACCGAAGGCGACCAGAAAGGACAGACCGGGCCGGCACCAGGACCTGGGGCAACGGGAAGTGGAGCCAAGCAGCCATGATCCCGACAACAGCCGCCTGAGCGGCAGGCGCATCCCATGGGAGTCTCCGAACCCTTCATCCGCCGTCCCATCGCGACCTCGCTGCTCGGCATCGCGCTCCTGATCGGCGGGTTGCTGGGCTATTTCTCGCTCCCGGTCTCGGCGCTGCCGCAGGTCGACTTCCCGACCGTGCAGGTGACGACGCAGCTGCCGGGCGCCAGCCCCGACGTGATCGCCTCGCTGATCACCGCGCCGCTGGAGCGGCAGCTCGGCCAGATCCCGTCGCTGTCGGCGATGAACTCGACGAGCTCGTTCGGCGTCAGCCAGATCTCGCTCCAGTTCGACCTCAACCGCGACATCGACGGCGCGACCCAGGACGTGCAGGCCGCGATCAATGCGGCCGCCGGCGTGCTGCCCAAGACGCTGCCTTATCCGCCGACCTACGCCAAGGTGAACCCGGCGGATGCGCCGGTCATGACGCTGGCGCTGCGTTCGGACACGATCTCGCTGCGGGCGATGAGCGACATCGCCGATACGCTTCTGGCGCAACGTTTGAGCCAGATCTCGGGCGTCGGGCGCGTCTCCGTGCTCGGCGGGTTGAAACCGGCCGTGCGCATCCAGGCGGATCTGGCGCGCCTTGCCGCCTATGGCATCGCCATGGAAGACCTGCGCACTGCGATCGCCAATGCCAACGTCTCCGGGCCGAAAGGCTCGCTCGACGGCGCGCAGCAATCCTACATCATCGCGGCCAACGACCAGATCGCCGCCGCCGACGCCTACAAGCCTGTCATCATCGCCTACCGCAACGGCTCGCCGGTCACGATCGCCGACGTCGCGCAGATCGTCGATGGCCTGGAGAACGACCGCACCGGTGGCTGGTACCAGGGCACGCCGGCGGTCATCATCGACATCCAGCGCCAGCCCGGCGCCAATGTCATCGACGTCGTCAGCCAGATCCGCGCCGAAATCCCGAAGGTCCAGCGCGCCATTCCGGCCGGTGTGAACCTCACCATCGTCTCCGACCGCACCGTGACCATCCGCGCATCGGTGCGCGACGTGCAGTTCACGCTGATCCTCAGCGTCGTGCTGGTGACGCTGGTGGTGCTGTTGTTCCTGCGCTCGCTCAGGGCCACGCTGATCGCGGGCGTCGCGCTGCCGCTGTCGCTGATCACGAGCTTCGGCATCATGTATTTTGCCGGCTTCAGTCTCGACAATCTGTCGCTCATGGCGCTGACGATCGGCACCGGTTTCGTGGTCGACGACGCCATCGTGATGATCGAGAACATCGTCCGCCACATGGAGAACGGTGACGGCCCGATGGAAGCCTCGCTGAAGGGCGCCAGCGAAATCGGCTTCACGGTGATCTCGCTGACGGTATCGCTGATCGCGGTGTTCATCCCGCTCTTGTTCATGTCGGGCCTCGTCGGACGCATGTTCCGCGAATTCGCGCTGACGCTGACGATCGCGGTCGTGACCTCGGCCGTGGTCTCGCTGACGCTGACGCCGATGATGTGCTCGCGCCTGCTACGGCA
>NZ_JBFUES010000393.1:0-6478 GCF_056403875.1 Bradyrhizobium sp. P2_E8 | reverse complement strand
GAGCAATACTGACCAGCGCCGAACGCAGCGGAGGTTCCACAGTGGTTCCATCACCGCCCAGCATGGCAACTACCRGTGACTGAGAGTTCTGTCACGCTCCCGCCTGAGTCGAGGCGACGCACCGTGACCCATTGGAGATAGCATATGCACATGAGCACCAATATTGAAGTGCAGGAGCCGCCTACCGCGCTCCGGCTGGTGACGCAGGCTTTCGAGCCTCCTCCTCATTGCCTTCGCCTTGATGCCCGCCCAGTTGATTGCCTATCTGTATTTCTACCAGGCCCCCACGCTAAAATTCGAAGATCACCTGTTCCACGAAATCGCGATCGCCGTCGCCACCCTCGAAGGGTTGTTCGTCACTTATGTGGCCTGGCGTTGCTACAAGTCTTCAGGCGAACCCCTGTTACGTTGGTTGACGGTGGGTTTTCTCGGCTTCGTGCAGATCTACGCGCTGCATGGCGCTTTCACCGGGATGGCTCACCACAATATTTGGCTGTTTCTGCTCTATGGACCGGCATCGCGACTTGCGATGTCGATCCTGCTCTTGGTTGGGCTGCTCTCCTACAACCGGCCGCCAGACGACGTCGAGAAGCGCTCGAATGCGCGAGCGTGGCTGATGTGGATTGCCCTCTTCCTGACGGTGGATCTGATTGTCGCCTGGGTCGCCTATTCCGCCTATGCGGGTCACCCGGCGGTACGCTTGTCACTGGAGGGCGGCGCGCTGTTCTTCTGCGCGCTAAATGTCGTGGTTATGCTATCGCGCCGGATTCGTTCGCCGCTCATGGTGATTTTTGGCGTCTCGGTAACGTGGTTCGGCTTATCGTCGCTTCGCGTTCATTCTGGGGCAACCGTGGAATCATATGTGGTGGCTCGCCCACGCGATTTTTGCCGGCGGGTTCTTCCTGCTGAGCTATGGAGTCGTTCAGGCTTTTCGAACGACTCGCTCATTCTCGACCATCTATAGCCAGGAAGAAATGATGACCCGCCTGGCCCAAGCAATGGCCGGCACCCAGAGTGCGCTGGAAGAGGTGCAGCGGAGCAATCAAAAGCTGGAGCGCCTTTCCACCACCGACCCGCTGACCGGTGCTGGAAATCGCCGCCAGTTCATCGAACACATCGAAACCGAGATCGCGCGGGCCAAACGAAGCGGCGCTCCATTGTCCTTATTGTCGCTCGACCTCGATCATTTCAAGGGAATCAATGACTCACGCGGTCATCTTGTTGGCGATGAGGTCTTGTGCGGATTCGTGCGAAAATGCCTTGAGTCGATCCGCCCGTTTGACGCCGTTGCACGGGTAGGCGGTGAAGAATTCATGGTGTTATTGCCCGGCGCGACGCTCGAAGCGGCTTGCGCGGTTGGCGAGCGTCTTCGCTCGGCCATCCAAAGCAGCGCGTTCGATGTCGGAAACCGGCCGTCGATCGACGTCACCATCAGTATCGGGGTGTCGGAGTTTGGACGCGATGGAGACACCCTTGACGAATTTTTGAGAGTCGCAGACAGGCGGCTCTATCGCGCAAAACATGAGGGGCGCAATTGTGTGATTGCCGCATAGGCCGTCGTTCGTTCGAGCGTCCTGACGGCTTCTTCCCGCTTTGTGCGCATTGCCCCTTCATCCGAAGTTGATCCATAGCGCGCGAGCGGTATTCGCTGTGGACCGGCGACGTTGGCCTAGCCGTCTACCTTTGGGACTGCCTCACAGGTGAGCCTCGTTTCGCGACGGTGGATGTGTTCTGATGACCTTTGCTCCGGTCTTCTCTGTGCGTTTCTATATCCCGGAGCTGAACCCATCGGGCCGCACATTAAGCCAAGTCTGTGGTGTCGGCCGTTGGCCCTTCGCGACGGTTTGGGCGGCGCCCGGTCATGTCCGAAGTTGAGGGTAGACCGGACCTGACTGGCTACCGCCGACACCCGGCGCTGCCTGCCTGGTTGAGGGCAATTGCCCTAATTTGAATCTAGCGGCGACTTAATTCACTAACGACGCGTCAAATTCCTTGGGCATGTGAGCAATACTGACCAGCGCCGAACGCAGCGGAGGTTCCACAGTGGTTCCATCACCGCCCACCACGGCAACTACCGGTGACTGAGAGTTCTGTAACGCTCCCGCCTGACCAAGGCGTGCAACATGCTCCATCATCCCCGAACGCTATGTCCWAYGTGTCGARCAGAAGCGGTGCTGGCTCGGATTACGYCCGGCCMCTTTGGCTTCGATATCCGGACRTTTGAGTGCCCCGCGTGCAAGGACGTCCACCAGCTTGTGGCCGATCTGGCCGATCCGATGGAATCCCCTCGAACTACCGGCTGGCTTCGCGGTCAAYTGCAMGCGCCGACGTAGCAGCTGCACCTTATCCCGTTGGGGTTTCGTATGAGGGCCTTGAATACACGGGCACGGTGCCAATCTCGCGTCCGCTAATTATGGCGATGCGACGCTCAGGATCATCTTCGGGCTTATCAAGTGAAACGCCGATGGCCAGCGTCGCCGCCCTGGTGATTGCAGCAATATCGTCGTCGCAAACAAAGCCCGATGAATCAAAAAGCCCGTGGCCATCCTCAACATCAAAAGCCTCATCCCTTGGCAGCCTCTTTCATACCGGACCTGCCATGTCGCTTAATGGCCTATCAGCGTGGCGCGCCTCGTCGAGGTCCGCTTATTGGGGCACGGCGAGGCTGGCCCGTGGTCAACGATGACGCCTTTGCGCGCGGGGCAGGCCGACCGCTGCAGTGATCAAGGGCCATCGAATCCGCGCGGCCACGCCCGAGGCCTCATCGCAGCCGCTCGAAATTCGGCCGGATCTCGGCGCCGCGCTGGCCGCATTTGGTATAAACAAATTTCGGCTCGATGTCGCTCAGCCGGACATGATCCGGCCAGCCGTCAGCATTTGGCTTTAGTGTGGTGGCCGCAGCGATAGTCGCGGCAATAGATCAGCACCCCGCGCACGTCCATCTCGCGGATCTCGCCGAAGGTTGGCGTGATTCATTAGCGCACGGGATGGGCCGCAAGCCGATCGGGCGCGCGTGGGCACTGATGAACGCTCTGCTATTCCGATAAGGGAGCTATATAGTCCCTGTGCAGGACAGTTGACCTCTTGGCACCATCGAACAGAATTATGATGCCGGTGGTGCGAGGGCTCACTTCGAAAACCGTACCGGTCTTGTTAGCGAAATATGGCAGCCGTTGCCTCCCAAGCTTGCTCATCTTGAAGCGGGCGCCGACGACAAACATGTTGTTCTGCTGGGCATTCATCGCGCTACTCCGCTAGTTCGTTCCGCAATGGCGCGATGCTGGCCGCTACACCGTGTCAGGCCAGTCATCCGGTCTTATACGCTTGGCTTGTTCTTCGGTGAGAAGCTGGACCAACGTTCGGTGACGAGCCTCGTCACGATGCGGGTCAGCTTCGCTGGCGGCGATCAGCTTCTTGTAACGAAGGATGTTTTCGTGATTGATGTAACCTTGCATTGCGCCCTCCCAAAGCTTGAGCAGCGTGGCGCGTGAGGAGTGAAAACACAGCCATTTTCCGATGGGACTAGTGAGGCTGTCTGTTCAAAAGAGAACAGTTTTGATTTCCGGGAACCTAAATCTAGGCGGCGATGTCCGGCTTGCCGGTGGTGGTCGCGCCCCGACCTTTGACCTATCTCAACGTCCCGCGCGCCGCCGGTTTCGACCATCCCGCCCCATGACGAACCGCTGCATGGCACCATCTCCAAGATATGGGTCCTAACCGTTGGCTCTGAGTTCTCGCGAGACTAATACGCAGGTGTCCCGCGTTCTGTTCCGAAGTGAACATATCAAATCAGGCCACCGTGATTCTCAAAACTAGGCCACCGAGTCGAAAAAAGGCCCAGTGCCCCGCCCGGTACTAGTCGAACTAGGCAACTTGCCATTTCAAAACAGGGCACTGAATCATACAATGCCCCCAAGCTGAATGAATGCCTGGTGACGCTGCGCTAGCCCCGGAAAGTGCAATCCCCCGTACTGAGTAGATCGTGCGCCGCACCAGCGAATACAATGGCATCGAAACGTTCTACAAAACGTTCTACATGCTCCGAGGCCAATAACTTCAAGATATTGAGACTATGTGCGAATCTTCTACCAAAAAAGTAGTTTGGCCCCCTAGGGAGCGCCATTTGCGTACAAAACCGCGAACTGTTTTCGCGCATCAGCGAGCCGAAGCGCTCGATTTTCGATGTGTCGATGAGCGTTCTTCGTGATTGGTTATTGATCCGGGCGAGGGCGCGCCGCGCCAGATCTCGATCGGCCTTAAGGTCAGTAAGGCGAGCTTTCAGAACGTCATCGAGATCCGTGATCCCGTCTTCCACCAACGCGTAGAGGCGCCGGAGCTTCTCCTCGGTGGCAGCTACCTGTCGGGACAGTTGGTMGATGCGGTCCTGGACTTCGCCATCGGCTGCCGCCCGCTTCTGAACGATTTCCGCAAGGAGAGCGGTGATGCGATCGGGAACCAACAGACGATCGGCAATATGCCTGGTCACCAACTGGTCTAGCTTGTCCATTGGGATTGACCGACCCTTGCAGGCGGTTTTACCCATACGTGCAACTGCTGAGCAGGAATAGTAGCGATAACCCTGCCGGTTTTCGAGGTTCCGCTACGCATCGTCATGGCGCTGCCGCAACTGGCGCAGTGCGCAAGCCCCATCAGTAGAATCGGTCCCGTGGTCACCCTTGGCGGCGTCGTTCGTGGGTTGCGCGCCACAAGCGTGCGCTGWATTTCCTCAAAGGCGCTCCGCTCGACGATCGGCGCCACCTCCACAGCGATGATTTCCGTGACCGGTTTCTCGCGTCCGGTTTTTGCATGGCGCCGGTTGAAGCGCCACTCGCCGATATAGATCGGATTGGTCAGGAAGCGCGCGCCGAGCCGCGTTCGGACACCGCGCGCGTTCAAGGTCTTGACGATTTCCTTGATACCCAAAGGCCCCCTCCCTTCGTCGCCTTCCAGGTAAAGCTTGAAGATGAGCCGCACCGTCTCTGCTTCAACCGGGTCGACCACGAGGCGCTTCTTCGTCCGGTGGCCACGTTTCTCGACATCCTCGACAGCGTAACCGAGCGGCACGCGAGAGCCGTTGTAGAAGCCTTGGCGAGCGTTCTCCTTCATCGCTCGCAGCACATGCTTAGCATTCTCGCGGCTTTGGTACTTGCCCTGACGTTCAAAGCTGTCCTTGACGCGGGCGAGATGCCGGCTGGGCCGGTAGATGCCGTCGCCCTTGTCGGCGTTGACGGCAATGTTGTGGTCGGCCGACCGGTTCCCAGAGGCGGGAGGAGCTGGGCTGGCAGGTTGTCGCTGAATATGTCGGGCCCGGCGCCTCCGCAATGGACGATCAGCGGGCACCGCGTTGGATAGCGGCGGCAGGAGCTTCGGACGAAAGCGCGGGCTGGGCTTGTGAGCTTCGTGGGAGGGCTTTGCCAGCTTGCGCCATTGGACCGGACCGGCGTCATCCCGTCGAGGCTGACGCGTGCCGCGCGCCCTTTTTTTGCGCTTGGCCTACCTTAGCTTTCAAACGTAGCCCATCTCGAGCATTGAGCCCTCTATCTAAGACTTCAGCAACAGCCTTGCTGCGGATCTCTGAAAAGGACCAGCAACTCAAAGCAGAGAAGAAGATTGCAGAACTCACACCTTTGCATCCCGGCTCCCTAGCCGCCGTTGCCTTGGCAGCTAATTCGCGCTGCTCTCAGAATATCGTTTCGGGTCGGTCTTGTGCGCCCCCAGCGGCGGCTTATGTGCTGATAGCACTCGCTGGCCACGATTGCTATTTCATCCAAAGCAACAACAACAACCAGAAAACAGGAGGACAGCATGAAATTCCGTCCGCTTCACGACCGCGTTGTGGTCAAGCGTATCGACGCCGAAGAGAGGACCTCTGGCGGCATCATCATTCCGGACAGCGCTAAGGAAAAACCCTCGCAGGGCGAGATCACGGCGGTTGGCCGAGGCGGCCGCGACGAAGCCGGCAAGCTGATTCCAATAGGCCTCCAGGTCGGCGACCGCGTGCTGTTCGGCAAGTGGTCCGGTACTGAGGTCAAGCTCGATGGTCAGGAACTGCTGATCATGAAGGAAAGCGACATTATGGGCGTTCTCGTCGATCTGCCTGCCGCCAAGAAGAAGGTTGCCTAAGCACCAGTCAGTTTTCCTCGTCCTGAGCCGTCGGCGCAGCCGGCGTCTCGCAGGATGAGGCCCGCAAGTTCAAATCCCGCTCCTTAAGAGCTCGCCCAGGCGCGATCATTGGGATCTGACCAGTCGAAAACGGAGATCATGATGTCGGCCAAAGAAGTCAAATTCGGCGTAGATGCCCGCGACAAGATGTTGCGCGGTGTCGAAATTCTCAACAACGCGGTCAAGGTCACGCTCGGCCCCAAGGGCCGCAACGTCGTGCTCGACAAGTCGTTCGGCGCTCCCCGCATCACCAAGGACGGCGTCACCGTCGCCAAGGAGATCGAGCTCGAGGACAAGGAGATCGAGCTCGAGGACA
>NZ_JBFUES010000392.1:0-6480 GCF_056403875.1 Bradyrhizobium sp. P2_E8 | reverse complement strand
CAGTTATGCGGCCAAGCTCAACGAACTCGGCGTCAAGATCATCGCCATCCCGAAGACGATGGATAATGACGTCCGCAACACCGAGTACTGCATCGGCTTCTCGACCGCGATCACCCGCGCCAGCGATGCCATCCAGCGGCAGCGCACCACGGTCGGCTCGCATGAGCGAATTGGCATTTTCCGCGTCTTTGGCCGCGATGCCGGATTTACGGCACTCTACACCGCGTATGCGACTTCGATACGATGCGTCATACCGGAGTATAAGGTCGACCTCGACAAGCTGATCCAGTTGCTCATCGAGGACAAGCGCGCCAATCCAAGCAACTACGCGCTGATCGTGCTCAGCGAGGGAGCTCAGTGGGAAGGCTACAAGCTGCGGGAATACGGCGAGCCTGACGCCTACGGTCACCGCAAGAAGGCCAACGTGGCGGAATCGCTTGCCGACGAGATCAAGCAGCGCACCGGCGAGGAGACGATCACCTCCGATCTCACCTACGATCTGCGATCGGGCGATCCGGACTTCATCGACAAGCTCGTGGCCCTGACTTTCGGTAACATGGCCTACGATGCCATGCTGGAAAACAAGACCGGCCTCATGTCGGCGCTGGTCGAGGGCCGCTACGACCTCGTGCCCATCCCTGACGCCAAGCTCGGTCCGCGCAAATTGGACGTTGCGAGCAGCTACAACACGGAGCGCTACCGCCCCACCTACGCCAACAAGCAGGGGCTGCCGATCTTTCTCAACCGCGCGTCTTAGCGTGCCGGACCGGGCGAGCCAGCAGTAATTCCGACCAATGTCCGTTCTGCCGCTGAAGGCGGAAGTCAATTGAGAGGGCTCACGCTGACGGCCGCCAAGCTGGTCGAACCCGCCCTGGTCGAGTCCTATGCCGCGCTGAGCAGCGAGCCGAAGGCGCCGCGCTGCAACAGACCGCAGACCCGTGAGGGCGACGCTAGTGGGAGCTACACAACAGTCTTGTGCTGCGCGATGCAGGTGCGCAGCACGTTGCCCATCGGCTTGCCCTACCAGTCGCGGGAGAAAATATCGATCTCCGGGAAGCCGGATTTGAAGCTGCCTGCGTCGGAAGATCGCAAGGCCGGCCGCGGCCAACAACGAACGATTCCGCCACCCGCGCGTTGAGAGTCGTGGGCGGTTTCGAGCTGGGAGCGACGAACATGCTTCCCCGTGGCGTTTGCGTGACGGCTTTCTTGGTTGGCGTCTCGATGCTGGCGACGAGCGTTGGCGCGTCCGCCCAGGGACCGGGACACGGAAGAGGTGGACCAGCGGGGCCGGCCGCAGCGCCGGCGGCTCGGCCGGCAGCACCACCGCCTGCCATGGCCCGTCCGGCGGCGCCGCCCGCCATGGCGCGTCCCGCCGCGCCGGCATTCCATCCCCCGGCCATGCCGCAGCGACCGGCCATGGCGCCGCATCCTGCGCCGCACTTCGCCGCACCGCCGCCGCGCCCGGCTCCCCACTTCGCTGCACCGCCGCAGCGGGCTGCCCCGCACATAGCGGCACCCCGGCCTGAATTTCATCGGGCGCCGGCAGCGCCGCAACGTCCGGCCATGGCACCGCGGCCGGAGCCGCATATTGCCGGTCCCTCCCGTCCAGGCGCAGCACCGGCCGTAAGCGAGCGGCTGTCGCGACGGGAGCAGATCGATCAGCGCGCGCAGCAGCATCAGCAACAGATCCAGCAGCGTCAGCTGATGGTACAGCAGCGGCAGCGCGAGATGCTGTCGCGCCAGACCGCGGACCGCCAGACCCGCATCGATCGCCTGCAGCAGCGCGTGCAGCAATTGCAATCGCAAAAGCCGGAAGGCGTGCGGGCGCTACGCGAGCAGCAACGGATGCTCCAGTCGCAGAACCGTCTGCTGCAACGCGAGCAGCGCACGCAGCAAGCCGATCTGGCGCGCCAGCAGCGGCTGGGACTGCTTGCTCCCGCTGCAACCGCAGCGGCGGGCGCCGCGCGCGCCGCCGAGCGCGGACGGTTTGCCGAGCGCTTCCGCGGGCAGAGCACCGCGCAGACCCAGGCGGCCCTCGTCGCCCGCCAGAGCGGCTGGTATCCCCGGCAGGCTTGGCGACACCGCCATCCCGCGGTGTTCGTGGCGTGGCTTGGGCCCGTGTTCTGGCCGTACGCCTACTCCGACATTTTTGACTACACATTCTGGTCCTATGCGTACGAGCCCGGCTATTGGGCGTACGCGTATGACGACTTCGTCGACACCGTGTTCTGGGGTGGCGACAGCCCCTATTCCGCCTATGCCAGCATCGACCCGTATGACTATCGGCAAGCCGGCGGCGGCTCCCGCGCGCGCCCGCGCGCCAGCGTGAGCCCGCAAGCGCTACAGCAATTGTGCGGCACACCGGACAAGGGCGTCACCGCCTGGCCGCTTGCCGATATCGCGCGGGCGGTGCGGCCGACGCCGGAGCAACGCGCGCTGCTCGACGAATTGAAGACCGCGGCGGCCAGCGCTGCCGGTGTGTTCAAGGACTCCTGCGCGGAGACTTATGCGCTGACTCCGCCCGGCCGGTTGCGGGCGATGATGAACCGCGTCAACGCAACGCTGGAAGCGGTCAAGATCGTGCGGCCGGCGCTGGAGAATTTCTACAACTCGCTCAGTGACGAGCAGCAGGCCCGCTTCAACGCGCTCGGCCCCAATGTCGGCGACCGCTCGCCGCCGCAGCAGGAAGCCGGTGCCCAGGAAGCCCGTGCCGAGACCTGCGGCGATCCGAAGTCCGGCCTGACCCAGTTGCCGATCCAAAGGATCGAGGCTGTGCTCCACCCCGCGGGCAAGCAGAAGGAAGCGCTCGACCGTCTCAGCGAAGCGACGACGAAGGGCGTTGAGGGCCTGCAGGCGGCCTGTCCGAACGATGTCCCGCTGACGCCGGTCGGACGGCTGGAGGCGATGCAGCGCCGGCTCGAGGCCATGCTGACGGCCGCCAAGCTGGTCGAGCCTGCCCTCGACGAATTCTATGCCACGCTGAGCAGCGAGCAGAAGGCGCGCTTCAACACGCTGCAGCAGGTCGCAGGCCCGTGAGGGCGGCGTCGCATTCTCTCGTTGCAATTGCGCAGCGGCCGAACGACATGGAGTGACGTAATCGCTCTGTCGCAACGCTCGACGAGAATATGCGTGTCCGGGCCGCGATTCCCTCCGAGAAGCGCGGTGGCACGGGATTCAGCAGGCAGCTCGTTCTGACCTCACGCGGCGGAAATCGCCTTCTGCCCAGCCTCATTCGTGTTTGTGATCGCTTGCGACCGCTCCATCTCGTCCGAGCCTGTGGCGTTGCATTGCTGGAAGTAAGAAGACAACTCAAGATCAGCCAGGTGATCCCAGTATTCTGCTTCTGCGAGCAGCTTCCATTTGTTCATGCTGTTGTATGCGGCCTGTTGACGGCACAGCGAACCCATCGCACGCAAGCGTTGCACCTTCTCCACTGCGAACCTCCTTCGCGCTTGCTTGTTTACAGGCGCATTTATGTTGTCACAGCTTTGCAGATTGAATTGACGAGTGATAGTCCGGTGTTTGACGGTCAATCGATGACAGCGCAATCGTCTGACTTTTCAGCGAATAGTCGGGCCGAACGACGCCGGCATCGGCGGCAGCAAAAGACGCGGCGCGGCAGGAATCTCTAGCGTTGCCATGCCGATCACAACAATGGCCCCGACGATTGCTCGTCGGGGCCATTCAAGATCATCAGGCGTGGGTACATCCGCCGGGCCTGATGATCGTTGATGCACCGATTACCGCATCCGATCTGGCACAGAGTGTGGCGAGGCTGCGGCATCGGGGTGATGACATTCTGCTTGAAAGCCGATGGCTGTCCACCTCTCGTTGGTGGTACTCCTACCAGTTCGCCGTCGGATGCGTCGCACGGACCGATTTCCAGCCAGATCCAACGGGGCACAGCACCGACGTGGCGTGCCTCTTATCTCGTTAACCACATGTCCGGCATTCGGCCGAGAGCGGCCCAATGCGGTGAAGGGCCCAAGGTCCGAGACCGGCCAGAAGCTGCGACTTGAATTGCCTCCTCGTCTTCAGTTGCAGGCCGAGGACGGAGGACTGAGTTACTGGGCCTCGGCGATCTTCGGTCCAGATGACAGCATCTGCGCGTTAGCTGCCGAGGGCCGGTTCGACGGCGATGCCGGGTCCGGCGATCGGGAAGCGGCGTCGGGCGGCGCTCCCTGGGATGGCCGACGGGCAACGGTTCCCGGAAGCACGATCACTTTCGCTCCGACTTTCACCCGCTCATAGAGGTCCTCGACGTCCTCGTTGGTCAGCCGGATACAGCCGGACGAAACCCGCTTCCCGATCGTATCGGGCTTGTTGGTGCCGTGAATTCTATACTCGGTCTCGCCCAGATACATCGCCCGAGCGCCGAGCGGGTTACCGGGACCGCCCGCCATGAACCGTGGCAAATAAGGCTGACGCGAGACCATCTCCGCAGGCGGGCGCCAATCCGGCCATTCCGCTTTACGAGCCACAGTCTGCTCACCGGACCATGCGAAACCTTCGCGGCCAACACCGATGCCGTAGCGCAGTGCCTGCGTGTCGTTCAGAACGAAATAAAGGAATGTGTTCTTGGTATCGATGATCACGGTCCCCGGCGTCTGGCGGCTGGCGTAGTCAACCACCTGCCGGACAAATGCTCCGGGACCGTCAGCGGCTTTTGGCGGCTCGACCAGGGGCGCCGGGGCCGGAATCGGAGCCGGAGCTGGTGCTGGTGCTGATGCTGATGCATGAACTGGAGTTGCCACGTAAACCGGGGTTGACGATGCCATGGCTTGGGGTGCGGACGGCTTCCGTGTCGGTTGCACGCTCGCCGGGCGAGACAGCAAGCCGTACCCCAATGCCGCGACGGCCACGACGCCAATTGCAACTCGCCCGGCCATTGGCAGTGCAAACGTGTCTGCCTTTCCACGTTTGGCCCGCTTGCTCATATCTTTCCCCAGGTCACCATGCCTGGAAGAGGTACCCGGCAAAATTTAAGAAACCTCGAAGCGATTTCGCGCAGACGGGAACCGATGGCGGTGGTTAACGCCGAACTCTTGTTCGGCAACACAGAAATTGGGCAGAGCGGACACGCTCCGCGCTTTCGTTAACGCTTTGGGTCAGAAGCGGTCCATGCCGCAGGCCACCGGAGATGTCGGCTAGGGCCAGTAGCGGACATTTCCGACTTTTTGACGTGACGACCCCACCGATAACAGCGACTATTGATTTGCCCCTTCGCCTATGACGACGAAGGGTGCCCAATACGCGGGATAAGCGTTTCTCGGCGACGATCTGTCATTGAGGTAATTGACCATCGCACGGCGCAGTGCTTCGGCGCGGCCGAGTTTCGGATCGCTCTTGAGAATGTCGAACGTCGAGGTAGTCAATCGCGTGGCAGCATCGGACTCCACCGCCCAGTGTGAGACCAGAAGCGCACGGGCGCCTGCATAGAAAAAAGCGCGCGCAAGGCCCGACAGCGCTTCCGCGCCGGGCTTGTCGCCGGCGATCGTGTTGCACGCCGACAGCACCACCCAGTCGGCATTTAGCTTGAGCTGCGCGATCTCGCCCGGCGTCAGCAACCCGTCATCCTGGTCCGACGGCCGCGTCGGCAACGACAGAACCAGCGCCGGTTCACCAACTCCCTTCACATCGCCAGCAACCAGCGCATGGGTCGCAAAATAGACGACGCGATAGTCGATCAACGGGGCTCGCTTGACGGTGGTCTCGCTCGCGTCAGCGCCAAGGTGAATGTCGCTTGCGGGCGCGCCAAGACTTGCCGCGACGGCCTTCAGTTCGTCTGCCGTATCCGGCAGCGCCGGCAAGGCCTGCGCGAGCTTGTCACGATCGATACCTGCGCCTTGCCAAAACTCCGAATAGCTGCGCGTCTGGACCGCCCGCCTTGCCGCACGTTTGTCGGCGCTGCCTGCGTCAGGGGCATTGAAGACCGGATCGCCGAATCCGATCATCGGCTTCGTTGCGAGGCCCTTGCCCGCGAACAGGCGCAAGGTTCTCAAACTCGCGACCGAAGGCAGGATGTCGGTCGACTGCCGCTTGGCGAGCCAGCTCACGTCGCGATATCTATCAAGCGCTCCCGGTACGGACACAGGCGGCTTCTCGGTCACCAGAAGGTGGAACGGCAGCGCCGTCAGCACACCGGAGGGAACGATGAGCAGGGCGGACTTGCCCTTGACCGTCGCTTCCACCGGACCGAGCAAGGTGGTGTAGAGTTCGAAGGYGAGATCGAGATTGAACAGGTTTTCCTTCGATGCACCGGGATTGTCTGGTGCGCTCACGTCGAGCCCACGGCGGAAGGCCGCGACCCTGGCCGAAAGCTGATTCTCGTTGAGCGCAATGGTCTTCCAGTCGAAGCCCTCGCGCGTCACCGCGAAGACATAGCTCTCCTTGTCGCCGGTCAGAAAAAGCACCAGCGCTTCGTCTGCACCGATGAGCTTCGGCACTTCATCGACCTGTAAAGGCTTTGGCCTCACCAAC
>NZ_JBFUES010000391.1:0-6506 GCF_056403875.1 Bradyrhizobium sp. P2_E8 | reverse complement strand
GACCCATACCGCGTGATCTWTCGAGGGACTGCGGTGTAGGTACCGGCGAAGGAAGGGCAACTGCAAGTCTTCGCCGAACTTCTCCCTGTGGTTATGGGTCCCGGCCTTCGCCGGGACGACGTTGGGGAGGCGTTGCGCTTTAACGCCCCTTCCGTCGCTTCGGCTTCACTGCCCCAAACACCGCCGTCAAATCCTCGCTCGCCGGCACCGCATCGTCGAGATGCAATCGGCTCTCCACGTGCAGGAAATGCTCGCGCGAGACCGCAATCGCGCGCGCGACGTCGCGGGCGCGCAGGGCTTCGACGATGGCGCCGTGCTCGTCGACGGCGCAGATCGAATCCGTCGCTGGCTCGTAGACCGAGACCATCACGGAGGACCGGCTGAGCAGGTCGGCGAGGAAGCGCGACAGCTCGGCATTGCCGAGCGCCTCGACCAGATGGACGTGGAAGGCACCTGACAGCCGCACCGACGCCGCACGATCGCCGCGCGTGGCGGCGGCGCGCTCTTCAGTGAGATGCGCGGTCAGCTTTTCGATCAGGGCATCGTCGACATGGCGGACGAGCTGCGTCAGCACGCCGGCCTCGAGCACACGGTGCGCCTCGTAGACGCTGCGGACGTCGTCGAGCGTCGGGCGCGGCACGCGGGCGCCGCGGTTGGGGATCATCTCCAACCGCCGCTCCGCCCCCAGCCGGTGCAGCACTTTCCTGATGCGCTCGCGCGACACGCCAAAGATGTCGGCGAGCGGCGGCTCGGCGAGCTTGGTGCCGGCCTTCAGCTTGCCCTCCAGCAGCGCGTGCAGGATGGCCTGATAGACCGCCTCGTCCTCCGCCGGATTCGCCTTGCCATTTCGCCTGCGCTGCGTCGCCATGGCGATAGCTAGGCCCAAAGGATGCGCAGCGTCACCTCCAAAAAATGTGCACATTTGTTGCGCGGCTGCGCAAGCCCTAAACTCGATCGCAAATCAAGATATTGAAATTATTACATTTTATAGAAATGTGCACATTTGGCATGGCGCTTGCTGCTGCCTCGATGCAAGCCTTACGCACAACAAACGGGACATACCCATGCACACCCCCTCCCGACGCAGCGTTTTGAAGTCCGGCGCGGCCCTCGCCGCGGTTCTGGCGGCCCCGGGGCGCTTGCGCGCCGCGCCCATGGAGATCGTCATCGGCGGCCCGGCGGGCGCTGCAAAATATTTCAACGCCGATCTGTTTCCGGTGCTGGAGAAGAAGCTCGACTGCAAGGTGCTCTACGAGGGCACCAACTCGCTGACCAATCTCCAGAAGATGCAGGCCGACAAGGCCGCGCCGAAGATCTCGGTCGTCATCATGGACGATCCCGTGATGCTGCCGGCGTCCGCCGAAGGGCTGATCACGAAGATGTCGGCCTCTTCCATCGCGAACCTCGGCAAGCTCGTGGACGGCTCGGTCCACCAGGACGGCATGTGGGCGAACTATCAGCGGCCCTGGGCCGGCATCGCCTATTCGACCAAGCGGATGAAGACGGCGCCGAGCAAGTGGTCGGACCTGTGGGACGCGAAATATGCCTCGCGGGTGATCGTGCCGTCGCTCTCGAACACCGAAGGATTCTGGACGCTGCTCGCGGCCGCGCATCTCGAAACCGGCAAGCCCTACAAGGAGGCACAGTACGAGATCGAGGCGGCCTTCAAGAAGGTGAAGGAGCTGAAGGCGAACCTGCTGAACGTCTATACCAACGCGCCGCAGGCCATCAATCTGATGGAGCAGGGCGAGGCCTGGATGATCGGCGGCCAGTTCTCCGCCTACACGCTGATCCGCAAGGCCGAGGGCTCGCCGGTCGATCTCGCCGTGCCGCAGGACGGCGGTTTTGCGATGCCCTCCGGCATCGCGAAGGTGGCCGGCGCGCCTGGCGGCGATCTTGCCGACGCCGTGATCGACTTCTTCCTGAGCCCGGAGGCGCAGACCATCCTCGCCGACAAGGCCTTCGTCGCACCGACCAACAAGGGCACGCCGACGCCGGCGGGCTTCCCCGATCCCGCCTCGCTGTTCGCGCCGGACTGGGCGTTCGTCGCCAAGAACCGCGCCGCGTGGGTCGATCGCTGGAGCAAGGAGATGACATGAGCGAAGCCGCGCCGCATCTCGTCGTCCGCAGCATCTCCAAGCGGTACGGGCCGACGACGGTCCTCGACCATATCGACCTGACCATCCGCCGCGGCGAGCTGGTGACGCTGCTCGGCCCCTCCGGCTGCGGCAAGACCACGCTGCTCCGCGCCATCGCCGGGCTGGCGCAGCCCGACTCCGGCAAGGTCGAGCTCGCCGGGCGCGACATCACCCACGTGCCGCCGCACAAGCGCAATGTCGGCGTCGTATTCCAGAGCTACGCGCTGTTTCCGCATCTCACCGTCGCCGGCAATGTCGCATTCGGGCTGAAGGTCCGCGGCACGGCCAGGCGCGAGATCGACGCGGCGGTCGAACGCGCGCTGTCGCTGGTCAAGCTCGGCCATCTCGCCGGCCGCCGCATCTCGGCGCTGTCGGGCGGGCAACAACAACGGGTGGCGCTGGCGCGCGCCATCGCGGTCGAGCCTGATGTACTGCTGTTCGACGAGGCGCTCTCGGCGCTCGATCGCAAGCTGCGCGAGGAGATGCAGGTCGAGCTGCGCCGCCTGCTCCAGGACGTGAAGGCGACCGCGATCTTCGTGACGCATGACCAGGACGAGGCGCTGACCATGTCCGACCGCGTCGCAGTCATGAACAAGGGGCGGATCGAGCAGCTCGCCGAGCCGCGCGAGCTTTATTTGCGCCCCGCGAGCCTGTTCGCGCTCAACTTCGTCGGGCTGTCGACGCGGATTTCCGGCACCGTGCTGGCGGCCGACAACGGCAAGGTCGATGTCGAGACCAAGGTCGGCCGCCTGTCGGCGCTCGGCAATTTCCAGGCGGGCTCCCCCGTCATCGTCGCGGCGCGCCCTGAGCAGCTGCGCCTCGGCGAACAAAGCGAGGCCAACTCCGCGGCCGGACGCGTCCGCTCCGTGGTGTTCCAGGGCTCGCGCACATTGGTCGAGGTCGATGCCGGCGCGGGCGAGAGCCTGCTCGCCGAACTCTCGGAGCGCGATGGCGCGATCCCGCGCGTGCATGACGAGATCCGCCTGAGCTGGCCTGTCACCGAGACCTTTGCGTTTCCGATGGAGGCGCAGGCATGACCGAAGCCGCCCTTCCCGCGCCCGTCGCGGCGCCAGCGGTCGATCGCGAGCGGCTCACCGCGATCGGCTTCGTGCTGCCTTCCTTCGTTATCATCGCCGGCGTGTTCGCGCTGCCGCTGGTGCTGCTGCTCGGCGTCAGCGTCATCGGCGCCAACGGGCTGACCTTCGCCAACTACAGGCGCCTGCTCGGCACGCCCTATTATCTCGGGGTGATCTGGAATTCGCTGCGGCTGGGGCTGCTGACGACCATCATCGCCTTCCTGATCAGCTATCCCGCCGCCTTCGCGCTGGCGCGCGCCCGCGGCGCCTTGCGCTCGGTGCTGCTGGCGACGCTGTTCCTGCCGCTCGCGGCCAGCGTCATTGTCAAAGCCTTTGCCTGGACGATACTGCTGCGCAGCGACGGCATCGTCAACGAGACGCTGATCGCGCTCGGCATCATCGAGGACCCGATCCGGATGATCTTCACCGAGACCGCGCTGATCGTCGGCGCCGTGAACATCTTCCTGCCCTTCATGATCCTGCCGATCTACGCCATCGTCGCCCAGCTCGATCCGCGCTATGCGGAAGCGGCCTCCACGCTCGGCGCCTCGCCGATCGTGACCTTCTTTCACGTCATCCTGCCGCTGACGCTGCCGGGCATCATCGCCGGCGTCGCATTGGTGTTCTCGCTATCGGTTTCCGCCTATGTGGTGCCGACGCTGCTGATCGGGGAAAAATACCCGACGCTCGCGACCACGATCGCAAAAGCCTATCTGCTGGCGCGTGAGCCCGGCTTCGGCGCCGCAGCCGGCGTCGTCCTGCTGGGAATCGCGATTGCCGTCGTCGCGCTGAGCGCGCGCCTGTCGCGGGAGCCGAAATGATGATTCGGGCCGCAATCGTCGTCTGCTGGGTCATGGCCATCGGCCTCGCGCTGTTCCTGATCGTGCCACTGCTGGTGATCGCGGCCGCGAGCTTCTCGCCGACGCCGGTGTTCGATTTGCCGCTGACCGGCGCATCGACGCGCTGGTATGGCCGGATCGGCCGGCTCGACGGCTTCTGGCCGTCGCTGCTGCTGTCGCTCCAGATCGCGCTGCTGTCGACCGCGATCTCGCTGGTCTCAGGCACGCTCGCGGCCATTGCAATCGCGCGCGGAAAGCTGCCGGGCGCGGGCATCTTTGCGACCGCGCTGGTGTCGCCGCTGATGATGCCCGGCCTCGTGCTCGGCATCGCGCTGTTGCAGGGCTTTCGCGCTGTCGGCTTCACCGCGCCCGGGGCCACGCTGCTGGTCGCGCATCTCGTGATCACGCTGCCTTACGTCGCCCGCACGATGATCGCGGGCCTTGCGCGGTTCGACTTCACCCTGATCGAGGCGGCGCGCACGCTGGGCTGCACCTATCCCGGCAGCGTGCTGCGCGTGATGGTGCCGGCGCTGGCGCCGTCGTTCCTGATCGCGGGGATTTTCTCGTTCCTGGCCTCGTTCGACAATTATCCGGTCTCGATCTTCCTCGCCGACGTCCGGACCAAGACGCTGCCGATCCGGATGCTGCAATATATCGAGGAGGCGCCCGACCCGACGCTCGCGGCGCTCTCCACCCTCATCCTGACGGGCACGGTGATCCTGCTGTTCGTCAGCGACCGCGCCGTCGGCCTGCATCGCATGGCCGGAACCTCGGACTGATCCATGAGCGAACCCAGGCAAACTACCCCTCATCGCGACTTCGCCGGCTATCGCGGCAGGCCGCCGAATCCGCGCTGGCCGAACGGCGCGCGCGTCGCGGTGTCGCTGGTGGTGAATTTCGAGGAAGGCTCGGAATTCTCCGTCAACGACGGCGACGCGAACAATGAGGCGATCTATGAGGTCGTGCACCGGCTCGACGGACCCGATTCCTRCATCGACAGCCATTTCGAATACGGCACGCGCGCCGCGTGGTGGCGCATCATGGACCTGTTCGACGCGCACGGCGTCAAGGTGACGGTGAGCTCCTGCGGCCGCGCCGTCGAGCGCTCGCCGGAGCTGGCGCGCGACGCGATTGCGCGCGGCCACGAGGTGTCTGCGCATGGCTGGCGTTGGCAGAGCCATGCCGACATGGACGAAGCCAGCGAGCGCGAGGTCATCGTGAACACGGTGGCGGCAATCGAGCGCGTCACCGGACAGCGCCCGGTCGGCTGGCACACGCGCTCGGCAACCTCGCCGAACACGCGGCGCCTGCTGGTCGAGCACGGCGGCTTTCTCTACGACAGCGACGCCTATAATGACGACCTGCCTTATTACCGGGACGTTGCCGGCAAGCAGCATCTGGTGCTGCCCTATGCCTTCGACACCAACGACATGCAGTACTACAACGCCTCGCGCTTCAACGGCGCCGACTTTGCCGACTACGTCATCGATGCGTTCGAATGGCTGAAGCGCGAGGGCGAGACGGCGCCGAAGATGATGTCGGTCGGATTGCATCTGCGCATGATCGGCCGGCCGGGCCGGATCGGCGCGCTGGAGCGGATCCTGGCGCATCTCACGGCAAGCGGCGCCGCGTGGATCGCGCCGCGCGCGGCAATTGCGCGGCATTGGATGACGGCGGTGCCGGCGGGGGTGTGAGTTGCGCCGGCCTGCGCCACATAGAAGGTGTCATGCCCTGGCTTGACCGGGGCATCCAGTACGCCGCGGCTTCTCGGCTTGGTCATGACCGCCTCTGGAATACTGGATCGCCCGCCTTCGCGGGCGATGACAGCGAGGTTGTGGCGGCGGCCCGCAAGCGATGGTGAGCCCTAAACCCCCGCCACCGACGTCCACAAATCCGCCAGCTTGCGCCGCAGCGCCTGTCGGCGCGTCAGCGGCGGCGGTGTCTCGTCGTCTTCCGGCAGACGCAGGCCCACGACATTGACGCGGCCGCCGGAGATGCTGCGGGCGACCAGCACGATCTCGTCCAGCGCAAGTTCAGCGCCCTCTTTCGGCGCGCGGTCGAGATGAACGTCGAAATAGTCGGCGAGCGTCAGCTTGGCTTCGTCCTCGCTCACCTTCACGCCATAGATCTCGGCGAGTTCGGCCAGCGTGTGCTCGCCGGAGACCATGAAGTCGCCGAGCAGATGCGGGTCCGGCGCGGTGCTCGGCTGCATGTCGACGAAGAAGCGGTCGAGCGACTCGGCCTTTTCCGGCGGCGCCAGCAGATAGATGTAGTCGCCGGGCGCGATCGGATCGGCCTCCGTCGGCGTCAAGATGTTCTCGTTGCGGATCACCAGCGTCGGCTTCGACCAGGACGGGATCAGGCCGCGGCGGAAGTACAGGCTCTTGGGCCGCACCGAATAGCCGACGAGCTGCTGCTCGAGCTGGCCGGGCAGATCCAGTTCGATCCAGTTC
>NZ_JBFUES010000390.1:0-6520 GCF_056403875.1 Bradyrhizobium sp. P2_E8 | reverse complement strand
GTGCTGGCTGGGCAGGACGCCGGTCGGCGGTCCCCCTTCCTTATCGACTTCAGTATTCGAGCAGCCTCCATTCCGCGTGTCTCCTATGCCGACGTGCTGCACGGCGATGCCGCCACACTCGACAAGCTGAGAGACAAGAAGATCATCGTCGGTGCGACTGCGCTCGAGCTGGGTGACCGGTTCAGCGTTCCAAATGGCGGCATCGTCTCGGGGCCCGTCCTGCAGGCGCTGGCTGCGGAATCGATCCTCCAGCACCGGATGCTGCGCTGGACGTCCGATGCCGGCATGATCCTCGGCCTGGGTGTGATCTGCCTGCTGATGATGTATTCGTGGCGCCGCTTGGCATCGGGATATCGAGTTGCGGTCCTCATCGCAGCCGGGGCGGCGGTCGAACTGACCGCGGCCCTTGTGCAGGCAAGATGGCCCTTCGTCGTCGACACATCGCTATTCCACATTGCGATCATCGCCTATCTGACCGCGATCGCGCTGGACGAGATCGATTTCCGCGGTCTCCTGGGACGTATCGCCGAGAGCCGCTTTCATCGTATCGCCATGTCGCTCGGTGACGGTCTCGTCTGCACCGACGCAGATCACCGGATCACGGTCTGGAATCCTGGCGCGAGCGCGATCTTCGGCTATATGCCTGCCGAGATCATCGGCCGCCCGTTCGACACCCTGTGCGCCGCGCCGGCGGACGGCGCCGCAAGGCCGTCCATGCGCGATGTCGCGCGCCAGGCCCTCCTCGTCCCCGGCGGGGCGGTCGTCGTCGAGTTCGAGGGCCGGCGCAAGAATGGCGAAACCTTCCCCGTCGAAGCGAGCTTCTCGGGCTGGCAGGGAACGGACGGCTTCCAGTATGGAGCGATCCTGCGCGACATCTCGGTCCGTAAGCGCGAGGTCGAACGCGTCAGATATCTTGCCGAACACGACGCGCTGACCGGGCTTGCCAACCGCAATATGCTGCATGCCGGCCTTGCCAGCCTGATCGCAGCAGCTGAGCGGCGGTCATCCGGCGTCGCGCTGCTCGTGCTGGGGCTCGACGGCTTCCAGCAGATCAACGACATGCTTGGACATTCGGCCGGCGACCTCGTGCTGCGGGCCGTCGCCGAGCGGCTCCGGTCCGAAGCCGATGGCAAAGCGGTCGTCGCCCGGCTCAGCGGCGACGAATTCGCCATTGCGCTCGATTGCGCGGAGGCCGGCGAGCCGATTGTGGAATTCGCCGAGCGGATCGCGCTTGCGTTCGAAGCGCCGCTTGCAACGGGCACACGGCAGCACCGCGTCCGGATCAGCATCGGCGTCGCCGTCTATCCCGACGGTGGACACAACGCGGACGACCTCCTGAGCAACGGCCATCTCGCGCTGAGCCGCGCCAAGGCGACGCGACGCGGCAGCCACGTGATCTTCGAGAGTGCGATCAGGCAGGAGCTGGAGAACCGCTTGACGCTCGAGAGCGAGCTGGCGCTTGCCGCGGACCACGGCGAGTTCGAACTGTTCTACCAGCCGCAGGTTCGCCTGGTCGACGGCGACCTGGTCGGGGCGGAAGCGCTCATCCGTTGGCGGCATCCCGTGCGCGGCTACGTCTCCCCCGGGGAGTTCATGCCGGTGGTCAATACCTCAGCGCTGTCCGAGCGGATCGCGAACTGGGTGATGGAGACGGCCTGCCGGCAGGCGCGTGCGTGGGAATTGTCCGGCAACAGCGTGCGCGTCGCGATCAACCTCTCGCCGTCGCAGTTGCACTCCGGCGATCTCGCGCATGCGGTCGCGGCCTTGCTCGACGCGACGGGGCTGACGCCCGCGCTGCTCGAGCTCGAGGTCACCGAAGATATCCTCCTCCATGACGAGGGCCGCGTGCTCGACATGTTCAAGCGGATCCAGGAGCTCGGCGTCCGCGTCCTGTTCGACGATTTCGGCACCGGCTACGCCAGCCTGAGCTATCTGAAGAAGTTTCCGCTCGACGGGCTCAAGATCGACCGGTCGTTCGTGCTCGATCTGCTTACCGATTCCGACGATGCCGCGATCGTCGGTTCGACCATCGGCCTCAGCAAGCAGCTCGGGCTCAGCGTCGTGGCCGAAGGTATCGAGAACCGGGCTACGGCCGATTTCCTCATCAGCATGGGATGCAAGGAAGGGCAGGGCTATTCCTTCGGTCGGCCGATGCCCGCGGATGCCTTCGAACGGCAGTTCCTGGCGCAGCCTCAATCCGTCAGCGCGGCCTAGCTGGCTCACGTCACGCGGGTTGTGATTGCTAACGCCGGCGGGCGACGGCAACGCCGAACAGGAAGGCGACGAACAGGCTCGCGAGCGGCGCTTCACGTGTGATTGCGGCGACCGTCGCGAGCGGTTTACCCGGCTTTCGAGCTTCGTCGATGACATGGGTCAAGCGGTCGACGGCGGCGCGTAAGCCTCCCGCGACCTCACCGATCGTGTGGGAGACGTCGGTCGCGGCGTCGATGGCGCGCTCGGCCATGCCGGGCTGGGACGGGGGCTGCGGAATTTCGGTGCTCAAATTCGCGAACTCCGCTCTTGACGAAGTGAATGAGGCCGGCACCTTTGGCTATCCGCGCGAGCGCTCGTTAGCGGGTCCGAAGACCTTTGGCTATCCGCGACAGGCGCCGTGATGTACGGCGGGTGCCGGCCTTGCAGGGGAAATGCGGGGCACGGGATTTAGTTCCAGGACGGTTTCTCGCGCGGCGTCTTTGCACCGGAAATACCCGTGAAACGACGGGTCCGAATCTCTGTTAGGCTGGCACCACCTTGTGGATGTCAGGAGGCTGCCGTGACCGATCGGACCATGCCGGATCGAGCCCGGCGCATCGCCTTGCTCGGCGCGCCCATCGACATGGGGGCCTCGCAGCGCGGCACACTGATGGGCCCGGCGGCGCTGCGCACCGCCGGCCTTGCGACGCTGCTCGAGAGCCTGGACTTCGAGGTCGTCGACTACGGCGATCTCTCCGTGGCCGAGGTCAGGGACCTCGCCGACAGGCCGCCAGAAAAAGCCAATCATTACCGTGAAATCCAGCGCTGGACACGCGTGCTGAGCGGCAGAGGTTATGAGATCGCGAAAACCGGTGCGCTCCCGATCTTCCTCGGCGGCGATCACACGCTGTCAATGGGCTCGGTCAATGCCATGGCGCGCCATTGGCAGGAGCGCGGACGCGAGCTGTTCGTGCTCTGGCTCGATGCGCATGCCGACTACAATACGCCGGAGACGACGATCACGGCGAATATGCATGGCATGTCGGCCGCGTTTCTGTGTGGCGAGCCGGGCCTCGATGGCCTGCTCGGCGATGACCCGCGTGCGTCGATCGATCCCGACAGGCTCGATCTGTTTGGCGCGCGGTCAATCGACAAGCTCGAAAAGGAGCTGATGCGCGCGCGCCGGATCAGGGTTGTCGACATGCGCCAGATCGACGAGTTTGGCGTCGCCGTGCTGATCCGCCGTGTCATCGAGCGGGTCAAGGCGAGCAATGGCGTGCTGCATGTCAGCTTCGATGTCGATTTCCTCGATCCATGCGTGGCGCCTGGGGTCGGCACCACGGTGCCGGGTGGCGCGACCTATCGCGAAGCACATCTGATCATGGAGCTGCTGCACGATTCCGGCGTGGTGGGGTCGGTCGACATCGTTGAGCTCAATCCATTCCTRGACGAACGTGGTCGAACCGCGCGCACCGCGGTCGAGCTGATCGGTAGCCTGTTCGGACAGCAGATCACCGACCGGCCGACGCCAAGCAATGCGATCGCGCCGGGCGAGTGACGTGCGCGCCGTTTGTGCATTGCAAAGAAGGGAACTGCTGTCACTGCCGGCGGATTTAGATCAGTCGTGATCGAAATCGACTGCTTTTGAAACAGCTGCGAATTGCAAATGCAGTTCGCCGAGGGTTTCATGCGGGTCGAGCTTCAGCCGAGGATCCGCAATGAGCAGCCCGATCGACGTCGACGATAAATCTTCGCCAACAACACGCCGTCGCTTCCTGCAAGGTGGCACCGCAGTGGCGAGCGGCGCCCTTCTTGGCGCGGGCGCGGCTGCGGGGGCAGAGACGAATAACCTTCCTCCCAGCATTCCCGAATGGATGAAGGCGCCGGGCGAGCCGACGGGAGGCCAGCTCTATGGTGCGCCATCGCCCTTCGAGGAGGGCGTTGTCAAGAACATCTCGAAGACTCTCAAGCAATATATCTCGGCGTCCAGCCGGACGCCCCTGCAGGAGCTCGACGGCATCATCACGCCGAACGGGCTGTTCTATGAGCGGCATCATGGCGGCGTCCCGACCATTGATCCGGCGCAGCACCGGTTGATGCTTCACGGCCTTGTCGAACGGCCCCTGATCTTCACCATCGACGATCTGCGGCGCTTCCCGTCGGAGTCGCGCATCCACTTTCTCGAGTGCTCCGGCAATCCCGGTTACACCAAACCCTATGGCAAGACGGCATCGGACCTTGTCGGCCTGGTGAGCTGCGCGGAATGGACCGGCGTCAGCCTGAAGCTGGTGCTTCAGGAGGCGGGGTTGAAGCCGGAGGCCAAATGGGTGGTTGCCGAGGGCGCCGACGCGGCCGCGCTGACGCGCAGCATTCCGATCGAGAAATGCCTCGAGGACGCCATGCTGGTCTACAGCCAGAACGGCGAGCGGCTGCGTCCGCAGCAAGGGTATCCGCTGCGGCTGTTCCTGCCGGGCTTCGAAGGCAACATGAGCGTGAAATGGCTGCGCCGCCTGCACGTGACTGCCGAGCCCGTGTATTCGCGCGAGGAGACTTCGAAATATACCGATCTCCTGCCCGACGGCACGGCACGGGAGTTCTCCTTCTACATGGAAGCGAAGTCGATCATCACCCGTCCATCCGGCGGTCAGCGCCTGAGCGTGCCCGGCTTCCACGAGGTCACCGGCATCGCCTGGAGCGGGCACGGCAAGATCGCCCGCGTCGAGGTGTCCGTCGACGACGGGAGGAGCTGGCAGGACGCGCGATTGCAAGAGCCGGTGCTGACGCGTGCCCTGACACGCTTCCGCTTGCCGTGGCAATGGGACGGCAAGCCCGCTGTGATCCAGAGCCGCGCCATTGACGAGACCGGCTATGTGCAGCCGACGCTGGCCGAACTGCTCGCGGTGCGCGGCGAGAATTATTTCTACCACAACAATGCGATCTGGCCCTGGCGCATCGCGGCGGACGGCGAGGTGACCAATGCGCTTGCGTGAGATGTGCGGTATCGCATTAGCAATCGTGCTGTGTGCCTGTGGGAGCGGAGCGCAGGCGCAAAGCCCTTATGGTATCGGTCGGCCGGCGACGCCCGCCGAGATCGCGGGTTGGAATATCGATATCGGGCGCGACGGCAGCAATCTGCCGAAGGGGAGCGGTTCAGTCAGCCGTGGCCGTGAAGTGTTCGCCGAGCAATGTGCCTCGTGTCACGGCGAGAAAGGCGAGGGCGGCCTGGGTGATCGGCTCGCCGGCGGTCAAGGCACGATCGGAACGGCCAAGCCCATTCGTACTGTCGGGAGCTATTGGCCTTATGCGCCGACGCTGTTCGATTATATCCGTCGCGCCATGCCGCAGAATGCGCCGCAGTCGCTGAGCGATGAGGATGTCTATGCGGTTTCCGCCTATGTCCTAAACCTGAACGGGCTGGTTGGAGCGGACGCGACGCTCGACGCGAAATCGCTTGCGGCCGTGAAGATGCCGAACCGCGACAGGTTTGTCGGCGATGCGCGGCCCGACGTCAAAAAGTGAACGGGCGCGGGGGCGAGGTTCCCCTGCGCTGGCTTGGAACTTGCTTCGGCGAGGAGGGAACTCGCGGGACGTCATTGAATTAACCTGCGAGAGGAAAAAAGCACGGATCCTTCGATGGCAGCTGATCGCTTCGCTAACTCCATGTCCACGGCGCTTCGTCATCCCGGCGTGATCGCGTTGATCGTGGCCGCCTTGACGATTGCTGCGATGCTGATCGTGGATCACGGGCCGTGGAGCCGGGCCAAGACGCAGCCGGCCCATGTCGCGATGTATGCGACCACAGGTGAGGCGGCACATGCTGCCGGCGCCAAGGTGCTTCCCACCGAACCGAAATCGCCGGTCGAGCCGGAGCGGCCGGGACCGAAGACGTCCCCGACCGTCAATCCCGTGACGCCGTAGTTCTCGTCAGCTCTTGCGACCATAGTTGAGAAGCCCCCCGCTCGTCTTCGGCGGATGCGCGCGCAGCGCCTCCTCGTTCGGCTCGGTGCCCCAGCCGGGCCGATCCGGAATGATCAGATGGCCATTCTGGATTTCCGGCTCGTGCGTGAACAGCTCGCGGTCCCAGGACAGGCGATCGATGTCGATCTCCATGATGCGCAGGTTCGGAACGACCGCGCAGAAATGCGCGTTCATCAACGAGCAGAGATGGCCGTAGAAGTTGTGCGGGGCGACGTTGACCTCGAACGCTTCTGCGGCGGCTGCGATCTTCATCGACTGCCAGACGCCGTTCCAGGGCGTGTCGATGATCGCGACGTCCATCGCCTGCTCATGGAAATAGGGCAGGAATTCGCGCAGGCCGAGCAGGGTC
>NZ_JBFUES010000389.1:0-6537 GCF_056403875.1 Bradyrhizobium sp. P2_E8 | reverse complement strand
TCCGTACGCCAGTCGGATTGAAGGCTCGTCGTTGAAATCTGTAAAATTTGAAAGGGCTTGCGAGAGCTTGGCGGTGAAAAGAGGCCGGCGTGCCCTGTTAACCACCAAGCAAGCCGCGGGTGCAGGTCCGCCACAAACCTTAAAATCTATGCTAAGTTGAAAAGATCGTTAATCTGGACGCGTTTTCGAAGACGGGCGGTTACTTGAAATGTTCAGGTCTCAGGGGCGGGATGTCGTTTCGGCATCACGAGTAGTCTCCCGTTTTGCCGCGTTCATTGTGGGACTTTCCTGCTGGATCCTGGGGACCCGAGAGGCCAGCGCCCATGTCAAATGGTTCTGCGCCTTTGATGCTGCCGGCCAGCCGCGTGGCCTTGAGAACGTCCTGTGCCAGGATTTTGAGCTGCTTCTAGGCGTCGCTCTTTTCTGGTTCTTCTCCGGATGCGTGGTTGAGCGGACCTCCTTGGGCGCGATCACATCCCGCTCCCTCAACCGCTTTACCGACGGATTGCGGCTACACACCGAAGACATGATGCGCGCGGTTTGCGGATTTTTCTTCATTTCGCTCTGGGCGATCGGAGGTATCATATTGACCCCCGAGCTTAAAACGGCGTCCCCCTGGGTGGGACCATTGCAGCTCGCCATCGCAGTCGGCCTGCTGTCGCGCCGTACGATGCCGCTCTCAGCGGCTGGGATCGTGATTTTATTCGGGCTGGCTGTCCGCGATTACGGCACGTTTCATCTCGCCGATTATCCAATCTTTCTGGGTATCGCTTCCTATCTCGCGCTCACCGGGTTGCAAAAGGACCTGTTCGGCATTTCGGCACTCGATGTCGTCCGCTACGCAACCGCTGTGACCTTGATGTGGGCATCGGTCGAAAAATGGGCCTATCCGGAATGGAGTTTTCCGCTTCTGATCGAGCATCCCGGCATCACGCTTGGATTCGACAGTGAGTTCTACATGCGGGCCGCGGGGATGGTTGAATTCACGCTCGCCTTTGCTTTGGCTTGGACGCCACTGGTCCGGCGCGTTGCGGCGGCCGTGCTGCTTGGCATGTTCATCAGCGCGTGCTTCGAATTCGGCAAGCTCGACGTGATCGGGCACTCGGCCATCATCGTCGTCCTGGTTGCGGTCCTTGCGGACAACCGGCCGATGGAAAGCGATTATCGCATCCCCTGGCTTGCTCCCGTTGGACTATGCGCGGCGCTGACGGTGACGCTCTTCGCGTATTACGTCGGCCACGCCGCGATTTTCAACACATCGATTCTCTAGGCTGTCACTTGGTGACGTGCACCCCGAGCTTCATCTTGGGATGAATGCCGCACAACACGGTGTAGTCGCCAGCCACGGAAAAGACGACGTCGAACTGGCTGCCCGGCTGCTGGTCGCCGCTATCGAACTCAAAGGTCGCGGAGCTCAAATAAGCGTGGTGCAAAAGCTCGCCGTCGTCGTTAACGAACCGTAAAGTCTCGCCACGCCTGATGATAATTTCTCTGGGCCTGAACTCTCGATCTTTCTGCGAAATCGTAAATGGGCTTGCGCCTAGCGCGGCTCCCGCGAGGAGTCCCGCCGTGATCGCGACCGTGATCTGGGTAGCGAACTTGCCCCTACGCAGCCGCAACAACCAAGCCGACATTTCAACCCCGCTGATCATCTAAATTTAACCAAACGCCCACGTAACGCACCCGATGCGCGGGTCCGGGCTAGTCTCATAGTTATCTCAGGTTGATCTTAACGAATCCCGCATCGTTTGCGGTCATTCTTGTTGGAATTTGAGGCCGATGCAGGTCTGCTTGCTTTCGTGCGCCACGTTTGCGATTAGTTTTTTACAGCGAAAGACAGCCTGGATGGGTCTGTTCGTCGACAGGGTTGCCGGTCAATCGTCTCTGGGCATCGAGGCCTCTGGTTCGCTTACCGGCGGGGGTTCGCGGCTTGCTACGAGCCGAGGTTCGATTCGAACGGCGATCGTGATGTTTTGTCTTGCACTGAGCGCCATTGCGGCAGCGCTAGGAGGATACGCGACCCTCGGCATTCGGCATGCTGGCGACCTCGTGACCAAGACTTTCGACGAATCCCTGATGTCGATCAACTACGCCCGCGCGTCCGGTGCCGATTTCGCCGCGATGCGCGTTGCAGCTTCAAAACGGCTGCTTTCGCTCGATCCCGCAGCTCAGGTCCGGTTTGACGCAGAAATCGAAGAGCTGGCGAAGACGCTCTTGGAAGACGTGACTATCGCGGCCGAGCGGTCGCAATCGGCGCGAGCCGCAAACGCGGCTGTCAAAGTCCAGGAGGCAGCAAATGCGTGGCTCGCCCTTCAACGTCCCGGTCCAGCCGAACGCATCCTGGCCTCCGATACGAACGCGCGACAAAGTGCTGAGCTCGATCGGCTTTCTAATGTCGTCAATCAGCAGATCGAACTACTGGTGAACTACACGGCGGGAGATGGCTTCCTCTTTCGTCAACGAGCGCTCGCGGCGATCAAGCGGGATCAGCAACTCAACATAATTGGGCTCACCATCGCGCTGGTCCTGTCTGGTTTTTTTTCGTGGCTGTTGACGCGTCGCATCATTGGACCGGTCGCGATCGCGTCCAAAGCGGCGAGGAGCATTGCCGACGGCGATTTGAATGCGGAGATTCCGGAGGGCGGGAACGACGAGCTGGGCACCTTACTGACCGCAATGGGGAGAATGCGAAACAACATCAGGGCGATGGTCGATCAAGAGGTGGCACAACGGCGTTCCGCGCAGGCGCGGCTTTCCGATGCGCTGGAGAACTCTCGTGAAGGCGTTGTGCTCCTGGACGCGGACGGCCAGGTCGCCTTGGCCAATTCGCGGGCCAGCGAGTTTATCCGCTTTGCTCCGCATCTTGTTCGTTCCGGCCTTGTGGGGCTTGAGCATGGATCCAATGACGAGATGTCTTTGGTGGGAATTAACGGGGCGTCTAGCGACGCCGAAGTATTGGCGAGTGAAGCCCACCTTTCGGATGGACGATGGCTGCGGGTGAGCCGAAGTCCCACCCAGGAGGGTGGCGTCATCCTGGTCTATAGCGATATCACCAGCTTAAAGCAGCAGAAGGCCGAGCTGCATGCAACGAATCTGAGGCTGGATGCGGCACTCACGCACATGTCACAGGGGCTCTGCCTTTACGATAGTGAGGCGCGGCTGCAGGTCGTAAACCGTCGCTTCTGTGAGATCTTTGATATTTCGCCTGAGCTTGTTCGTCCGGGCATGACTTTCGAAGATGTGCTCTCCTTGAGTGCTGCTGCTGGAAAACATGGCAGCCAGACCGCGGCCGATTTACGCGGCGACTGGGAACAGTTCCTCGCCCGTCGCGACGGCAGCAACCATCTTCAGCATCTCAGCGATGGACGTGTCGTATCAATTGCGCATCGCTCGACATCAGACGGCGGGTGGCTGATCAGTTGCGAAGATGTGACGGAGCAACAAACCGCTCAATCGCAAATCGCCTTCATGGCCCGGCATGATGCTCTCACTAAACTGCCTAATCGATCACTGTTCGCCGAACGGATCGATCGAGCCATCGCGGAGACTGGCCGAGGGTCTGGCTTTGCGGTGTTCTGCATCGATCTGGATAATTTCAAGCAGATCAACGATACCTTGGGGCATCCGGTGGGCGACGGGCTGCTATGTGCGGTGGCCGACCGACTGAGCTCCTGCGTCCGCGWGGTCGATACCGTGGCGCGCCTGGGCGGCGACGAATTTGCCATCGTGCAATCGGGTGTCCAAAACTCCGAAGATGCCGAACGATTGGCTCGGCGCATTGTGGAGTGTGTCGGAGCGCCGTATGAAGTAAACGGGCATCGCGTCAGCGCCGGCTGCAGCATCGGCATTTCATTGGCGCCATCTGACGGCACGACCCGCGAAAAGCTCCTGAAGAATGCCGACATGGCGTTGTACCGGTCCAAGATGGACGGCAGGGGCACCTGGCGGTTTTTCGAGCCGGCGATGGACGCGAGCTTGCAGCAGCGCCGAGCGATTGAGCGCGACCTACGGGAGGCCTTAGAGAGGGATGAGTTCGCGCTGTTCTATCAGCCGATTTATGATCTGCGCCTGGATCGGATCAGTGGGTTCGAAGCACTGTTGCGCTGGCATCATCCAAAGAAGGGGCTCGTGCCGCCCGATCAATTCATTCCGATCGCAGAAGACATTGGTCTTATCAATGCGCTCGGTGAATGGGTACTTAACCACGCCTGCGAGCAAGCAGCCAATTGGCCGAGCGAGCTCAAGATTGCCGTTAATGTTTCGCCCACTCAGTTTCGGGATGCAAGGTTTGCGGAGGTCATCGCAAAGGCGCTCGATGCTTCAAAGCTCAGTTCGAACCGACTCGAACTTGAGATCACAGAGTCCGTGCTCCTCGGCAACAGCGCCGAGACGATCGCAATGCTGCATAGACTGAAGGCGCGCGGGCTACGGATCGCTTTGGACGATTTTGGTACTGGCTACTCTTCCTTGAGCTATCTGCGCAGTTTCCCGTTCGACAAGCTCAAGATCGATCAGTCGTTCGTTCGTGATGCAACGACAGTTAGCGGATCAAAGTTGATTGTTCGAGCCATCACCAGCCTCGGAAAGAGTCTTGGCATGACCACGACGGCCGAGGGGGTCGAAACGATCGAGCAGTTGAACCAGATGAAGGCGGAAGGCTGTAACGAGGCGCAAGGGTACTTGATCAGCCGACCGGTCCCCGCAACTGAAGTCGCAGCGACGATTCTGGCTTTGAGAAGCGGCCTCAAGAGGAACCACCGGCGCTCTGCCATGGCCAGCTAACAAGTGGGTCAGACATGCCTGCAGCCACGCCAGCTGTGTTCGCCCCGCTTTTGCGGCAACCAAATTGGCGAGGCCAGGCCTTTCGGTCCTGCGAGAAATTTGGCCGACAGGTCCTTCGCGCCTTAGTCCCTTTGAATTCCGACGAAACCGCAGCGGGCTGCGGCTCTCGACCATGCAATACTATGAGCAATTCCGTTCAGGCGGCTCCCTGATTAGGAAATAGTTCCCGTTTAAGCTTCTATTAACCGAGTGAAGACATCATACTTCGTGTTTAAGTTGCTTAGTTGCGCAGGTGATTTTCGGCGGACAGGTTGCCAGCCCGTTCAATCATTCGAAATCTTCGATTTTCTTGAACTGCCTTAGCCGCAAGGACCGCATTCATTCTGTGACCCGGGCGCGGCGGCAACCATCGCCAGCTTTTGCTGGGAGCGGCCACGTGAACTTCGATAGTCGAAAAAATCGCAGAGTGAGGTTCGACCATAAACCGCCGGTCACCCTGATGGGCGCCGACGGGACCTGGCGCAGGAGCTGCATACTGGTCGATGTGTCCGAGACAGGCGCGAAGCTCGAAATCGAGGGATCGCCAGACGTGCTCCGGGCGAGGGAGTTCTTCATGCTCTTGTCCTCTACCGGTTTAGCCTTTCGACGCTGCGAGCTCATTTGGGTGGAAGGATCAAACGTCGACGTGCATTTCGTCAGCAACGACCCGCGAAAGAAAAAACTAAAGCCCCAAAGAGAGCAATCGGAGAACACTATCTGAATGCAGATGCTCCATTCGAGGTCAATTGATTCTATTGATCCCGACACTTTGATCGAGTGCACGGGGCGCGAGATTTTGTTCCGGGTTGAAGGCGGATTTCTTCTTTATCTCACTGACGGTTGTCCGATCGCGACCGCGCGGGAGCGGGTCACTTTTTTAGAACCGCGCGAAGCACTGCTCTGGCTAAACGAGAGGGAGTCCAGTCCGTGGTTGGCCGGGGAGGTCGGCGAGGATTAGCGCGGCGTCTCGAATATGAATCTGGAGGAAAGCTTCGGGGCCAGCTCAATTTCCGCAAACGGAATGCCATCGCCCGTGTCCAAGCGCTGTATGCCATTTTGCGCGACAATCGGCAGGTGCCTATTCCGAATAGCGTGCGCCGCTCGCGTAGCGTCTCGGGGCATACAGTTCAAATGTCAGCGTGTCGGTTGGGCAGCCGTTAAGTCAACCCCGAGAGTTGGTCGAGGGCTTAACCGGTCGTTCAACCCTTAGGTGGTGTAGTCGTGCCGCGATTATTTTAGATACCGATCGTTTTTCAATCTTCGAGCCGCGCCCATGGCTAAGTCCGCGTCACTCTTGATCGATTTAGAAGAAGCTGTTTCGCGAGGAAATCCGGAGAGCTGTTTGCGGGCGCTATGGCATGCGACCGATGTGCTGATTGCGGGCAGTTACTCAGAGGAGCAAGTCTGGACCTTTGGCGAGATCATCGGTCGTCTTGCCCAGGAGATTGAAACCAGTGCCCGCGTCCGATTGGCAGGGAAGTTGGCCAGCACCAACAACGCGCCCCTCAACCTAACGCGCAAATTGGCATCCGACGACTCTATTGACGTCGCTTGGCCCGTGCTCAGCCAATCGGAGCGCCTCGACACGGATACATTAATCTCGTGTGCCCAGAACAAGAGCCAACAGCATTTGCTTGCGATCTCGAAGCGAAGATCGATTCCGGAACCGGTGACCGACGTGCTCGTGGTGCGCGGTTCCGCCGAAGTCGTGACCTC
>NZ_JBFUES010000388.1:0-6550 GCF_056403875.1 Bradyrhizobium sp. P2_E8 | reverse complement strand
GCGCTCGGTGATGTCGACGGCCTCGGGCACTGCGCCGGTGATGTTGCCGTGGCGGTCGAGCACGGGGCGCATGCCGAACTCGAAATCGCGCTCGCCGGCCGGCAGGCGCAGCCGCATCTCCATCCGCACCGCTTCGCCCCTCAGCACCGTCTCAAAGGCCTCGCGCGCGACGTCGCTCATGCCCGGGGTGCCGGTGAACCACGGCGTGTCCCAGAACGGCTGGCCGATGACGTCCCGTGCCTCGGCGCAGATGCCGGCGAGCGTGGTCTTGTTCGCGTAGAGCAATTCGCCCTTGAGATTGACCAGCCCCTGATACTGGTTGCTGGTCTCCAGGATCGCGCGCAGCCGGGCCTCGTTGGATTCGAGCTCGGCGGTACGCTCGACGATGCGTTCTTCCAGCGTCTCGTTCAGCCGCCGCAGCTCGATCTCGGCCTGCTTGGCGGCGGTGACGTCGTGGGCGACGCCGATGAAGCCGATATGCTTGCCGGTCGGATCCCAGCGCGGCTGGGATTCGGAGCGCAGCCAGCGCCATTCGCCGCCGGCGTTCTTGTAACGCGCTTCCAGCACGAAGGGTTTCAGCGACGCTTCACCCTGGACGGATTGCTGGAGCACATGCGGCAGGTCGTCCGGATGCAGCACCTTGCGCCAGTCGAAATCGATGGCCTCCTCGTAGGGCAGGCCGACGAAGTCGACATAGGCCTGGTTGGCGAAGGAACGCTTGCGGTCGAGTTTTGTGACCCAGATCGGCACCGGCGCGCTGTCGGCGATCAGCCGAAACCGCTCCTCGCTCTCGCGCAACGTCTCACGGGCGAGCATCTGGTCGGTGATGTCGATATGGGCGCCGACGAGACGGATGGCGCGCCCGTCGCTGCCACGCTCGATCTTGGCGACGACACGGATCCAGCGGGTCTCGCTGTCGCTCGGACGGATGATGCGGTATTCGGCGGTATAATCCTCGCTGGTCCCGGCCAGCGCATCGAAGAAGTGCGTCACCGCGGCGTCGCGGTCATCGGGATGGATGCGGCCGACCCAGTCCTCGTGCGATTCGTCGGCGGCCTCGGGAGGCAGGCCGTGGATCATCAGGTATTCCGGCGAGCGACGGTTCTTGAAGCCCTCGCGGAAGTCGACCTCGAGGCCGCCGACCTTGCCGATGCGCTGGATGCGCGCGAGCTCGGCCTCGCGCTCCTGGAGCGCGCGATAGGCATTGTCGCGCTCGCGCGCGACGTCTTCGAGGTGCTGGCGCAGCCTTTCGGCGGCGATTGTCTCTGGCAAAGTATCGTTCAAGGCGTCGGCCGTTGTGATGCGTGTGCGCACGTGCCGGACCAATATTCACACAGACAAAGCGTGATAGCCATTGCTCAAAGGGGATAGATTGTCGGTAAAGGCCCGCGGCCAGCCTGAACGCGGAAAAGTCCGGTCAGCTAACGGCGGGGCTGGCTATTTGTTCCGAAGATTGGAACGATGCGTCTGCGGACGCGTCTTTGCGAGGCGCCACGACGCTCATTCATAAAACTCCGTTTTCGAAGAGGCTAAATCTTGAAGCTCTTTGTCTGCCAGTCCTGCGGCAACGTTCTCTATTTCGAGAACCGCGCCTGCGGACGTTGCGGTCACCGCGTCGCCTTCCTCCCGGAGAAGGAGACGATGTCGGCGCTCGAGCCGGACGGCGAGGCTCAGGCGGTGTCCTGGACGACGCTGGCCGACAAGGGCAGGGGACGGATGCTCTGCCGCAATGCCGAGTACGATGCCTGCAACTGGCTGACGGATCCGGGCGATACCAACGGATATTGTCGCGCCTGCCGCCACAACGGGATGGTGCCTGATCTCTCCGATCCGGCTCAGCTCGCCGGCTGGCGCGAGCTGGAGGTGGCGAAACACCGGCTGTTCTATTCCCTGATCCGCTGGAAGCTGCCGCTCCAGAACCGGCAGGACAATCCCGAGCACGGCCTGATCTTCAACTTCCTCGCCGACGATCCGAACAGCGGACAGAGGATCATGACCGGCCATGACAACGGCCTGGTCACGATCGCGCTTACCGAAACCGACGGCATCGAGCGCGAGCGGCGCAGGCTGGAGATGGGCGAGCCCTATCGGACGCTGCTCGGGCATTTCCGCCACGAGGTCGGACATTATTTCTGGGATGTGCTGGTCCGCGCGGGCGGCAAGCTCGACGCATGCCGTGCTGTCTTCGGCGACGATTCGGCCGATTACGGCCAGGCCTTGCAGCGCCATTATGCCGAAGGCGCGCCGCCGGACTGGCAGCAGAACTATGTCTCTGCCTACGCCACGACACACCCCTGGGAAGATTTCGCCGAAACCTGGGCGCACTACCTCCATATCGTCGACACCCTGGAGATGGCCTCCGAGTTCGGTATGGAGGTGCGGCCGCGGGTCGATCGCGACGGAGAGTTGTCGACGCGGCTCCGGTTCAACCCCTACGAGGCGCGGGACGTCCAGACGCTGGTCGACGCATGGCTGCCCTTCACCTTCGCCCTGAACAGCGTCAACCGCGCCATGGGCATGCGCGACCTCTATCCGTTCATCCTGTCGCAGGCGGTGGTCGCCAAACTGGACTTCATTCACGCCCTGGTACGGGGCGTGGCCAAGGCCGGGAAGCCGTAGGCCGGCCCGCGGCTCGCCAAGCCCGTTGCCCAAGTCCATTTTGGTCTTGCGCTGGTACGCCAGAGGGGCCGGATTTAGACCGTTGCCTCCGGCCTATTTTGATGTACCACGGGGGCCACACGGCCCGTCCCAGAGGCCCCAACGGTCGGGGAAGGGTCCCGCCCAAGGTCGAGACTCAAGAAAAGCATGTTCAAACGCATCCTGATCGCCAATCGCGGCGAAATCGCCTGCCGGGTCATCAAGACTGCCCGCCGGATGGGAATTGAAACGGTCGCGGTCTATTCCGAGGCCGACCGCGACGCCCTCCATGTCGAGATGGCGGACGAGGCGGTGCTGATCGGCCCGCCGGCCGCCGCCGAGAGCTATCTGGTGATCGAGAAGATCGTCGAGGCCTGCCGCAAGACGGGCGCCGAGGCGGTGCATCCCGGCTACGGCTTCCTTTCCGAGCGCGAGGCCTTTCCGCGCGCGCTGGAAGCCGCCGGCATCGTCTTCATCGGCCCGAACCCGGGCGCGATCGCCGCGATGGGCGACAAGATCGAATCCAAGAAGGCGGCCGCCAAGGCCAAGGTCTCGACCGTGCCGGGCTATCTCGGCGTCATCGAGGACGACAAGCACGCGGTCCGCATCGCCGACGAGATCGGCTACCCCGTGATGATCAAGGCCTCCGCCGGCGGCGGCGGCAAGGGCATGCGCATCGCGCATTCGAAGAGCGAGGTCGCCGAGGGCTTTAACCTCGCCAAGGCGGAGGCCAAGGCCTCGTTCGGCGACGACCGCGTCTTCGTCGAGAAGTTCATCGTCGATCCCCGCCACATCGAGATCCAGGTGCTGGGCGACAAGCACGGCAACGTCATCTATCTCGGCGAGCGCGAATGCTCGATCCAGCGCCGCAACCAGAAGGTCATCGAGGAGGCGCCGTCGCCGCTGCTCGACGAGGCCACCCGCCGCAAGATGGGCGAGCAGGCGGTCGCGCTGGCCAAGGCCGTGAACTACGATTCCGCCGGCACCGTCGAGTTCGTCGCCGGCCAGGACAAGAGCTTCTTCTTCCTGGAGATGAACACGCGCCTGCAGGTCGAGCATCCCGTCACCGAACTCGTGACCGGCATCGACCTCGTCGAGCAGATGATCCGGGTTGCCGCCGGCGAGAAGCTCGGCCTTGCGCAGAAGGACGTCACGCTCACCGGCTGGGCCGTGGAATCCCGCCTCTACGCCGAAGACCCGTTCCGCAACTTCCTGCCTTCGATCGGGCGCCTGGTGAAGTATCGTCCGCCGGCGGAAGCCAGCCAGGACGGCATCACGATCCGCAACGACACCGGCGTGCAGGAGGGCGGCGAGATCTCGATCCACTACGATCCGATGATCGCCAAGCTCGTCACCCACGCACCCTCGCGCGCGGCCGCGATCGAGGCACAGGCGACGGCACTGGACTCGTTCTATGTCGACGGCATCAGGCACAACATCCCGTTCCTGTCGGCGCTGATGCATCATCCGCGCTGGCGCGAGGGCCGGCTCTCGACCGGCTTCATCGCCGAGGAATTCCCCAAGGGCTTTGCGGTGCGCGTGCCCGAAGGCGAGGTCGCCCGGCGGATCGCTGCGGTCGGCGCCGCCATCGATCACGTGCTTGGCGAGCGCAAGCGCCAGATCTCGGGCCAGATGGGCGGCCGGATCGTGCAGCGTGAGCGCCGCCGCGCGGTCTGGCTCGATCGCCAGGAGATTGGGCTCGAGGTCGCGCGCGAGGGCGAGGCGATCGCGATCCGCTTCGTCGATGCCGACGGCAAGGCCGGCAATGCGCATCTGTTGCAGTCGCCGTGGAAGCCGGGCGATCCGGTCTGGCAGGGCACCATCGACGGCCACTTCGTCGCGGTGCAGACGCGCCCGGTTCCCAACGGCATCCGCCTTGCGCATCAGGGCGTCGAGGTGCCGGTCTATGTCTGGACCGAGGCCGAAGCCGCCTCGGCGCGGCTGATGCCGGTGACCACGGCCTCCGACACCGGCAAGAAGCTGCTCTGCCCGATGCCCGGGCTGATCGTCTCGATCGCGGTGAGCGAGGGGCAGGAGATCAAGGCCGGCGAGACGCTCGCGGTGGTCGAAGCGATGAAGATGCAGAACGTGCTCCGCGCAGAGCGGGACGGCACCGTGAAGAAGATCCACGCCAGCGCCGGTGCCACGCTCGCGGTCGATGCACTGATTTTGGAGTTTGCGTAAAGAGTGCGAGTGGGGTCCTAAGCGGCTCCACGAGCTTCGACATTGCGAGCGCAGCGAAGCAATCCAGACTGCCTCCGTGGAAAGATTCTGGATTGCTTCGCTGCGCTCGCAATGACGGAGTATGTTGCGACGGAGTTGCACTAACCGAGACAGCACCATGGCCTTCCGTTCCCGCCGCGAAAAATTGCGATCGATCCTGTCGGGTCCGGCCTGCATCCATCCCGGCTCGGTCTATGACGCCATCTCGATCCGCATCGCCGATGATCTCGGCTTTCCGCTCGGCATGTTCGGCGGCTCGGTGGCCTCGCTCGCCGTGCTCGGCGACCCCGATATCACGCTGATCACGCTCACCGAACTCGCCGAGCAGATGCGGCGGATGTCGCGCGCCTCCGCGCTGCCGGTGCTGGTCGATGCCGATCACGGCTATGGCAATGCGCTCAACGTGCGCCGCACCGTGCAGGAGCTGGAGACGGCGGGGGCGGCCGGCCTCACCATCGAGGACACGCTGCTGCCGGCCGCCTTCGGTGAAGCGAAGACGCAACTGATCTCGCTGGAGGAGGGCGTCGGCAAGATGAAGGCGGCGCTCAGCGGCCGCAGCGATCCCTCGCTCGTCATCATGGGCCGTACCGGCGCGGCCGCGATCACGTCGCCCGAAGATGCCATCCGGCGCGCGCGGGCATACGAGGCGACCGGCGTCGACGCGCTGTTCTTCACCGGCATCAAGTCGCGCGCGGAGCTCGAGGCCGTCGCGTCCGCCACGCATCTTCCGATCGTGCTCGGTGGTGCGCCGGAAGAATTGAATGCGCCCGATTATCTCGTCTCCCAGCGCGTGCGCATCGCGCTCCAGGGCCATGCGCCGATCGCGGCTGCGACGCAGGCCGTCCACGACACGCTGAAGGCGCTGCGCGAAGGCACGCCGCCTAAAGCACTCAAGGGATTGGCGTCCGCGGAATTGACCAGCCGTGTCATGCGCGAGGCCGAGACGAAGGCGCGCAGCGCCGATGTGCTCGGACTCAAGAAATGAGCCGGGCGATCCTCCAGGTCATGATCCGCGGCCGCGTGCAGGGCGTCGGCTATCGTGCCTGGGTCGAATACCAGGCCACCGCGAGCGGGCTCGAAGGCTGGGTCCGCAATCGCCGCGACGGCAGCGTGGAAGCGCTGTTCGCGGGCGCGCCGAACCACGTCGCCGACATGGTGGCGCTGTGCCGCCATGGTCCGCCATCCGCGCGCGTCGACAGCGTCACCAGCGAGACCGCCGGTGCGGATGAACTGAACCTGCGCAGGGCAGGGGAGACGTTCTCGGTTCTGCCGACGGTGTAGCTGCGCGCTCACAAAAGGTCGTCATGCCCGGGCTTGTCCCGGGCATCCACGTTCTCTGTACTGCGCGGGAAGGCGTGGATGGCCGGGTCAAGCCCGGCCATGACGCAGTGAGGGCGGGGAGAGGTGAAACAATCACCTCGGCAATTTCGCGATCGCCTCGCTCAGCTCGTGGATCTCATACGGCTTGCGCAGGATCGGGAAGTCGCCGCGCACGTCGGCGGCGGCCTCGCTGTAGCCGGTGGCGAGCAGGATCGGCAGGCCGGGGCGGATCAGGCGCAGATGATGGGCGAGGGTGAGGCCGTCCATCTTGCCGGGCATCACGATGTCCGAGAAGACGAAGTCGACGCCGTTTTGCTCGAGCTCGCGCAGCGCGGATTCCGCGTCGGGGACGCGGCGAACGCGGTAGCCG
>NZ_JBFUES010000387.1:0-6556 GCF_056403875.1 Bradyrhizobium sp. P2_E8 | reverse complement strand
GAGTTCGGCTGGCCGTCGGCCGCGCGCTTCGAGCTCGGCACGCTCGACGGCATGATCGGCTGCGTCGCCGCCGACATGGGCGTGACGCTGCTGCCGCGCACTGTGGTCGAGCGCAGCGCGATGAACGGCAGCGTGTCGATCCACCCGCTGAGCACCTCGCACGCGCGCGTCGAGACACTCTTCATCCAGCGCAGCGCCGGCCATCAATACAGCGCGCTTCAAGGCTTTGCGGCCTGCCTGAAGACGGATGACGACGTCATCGCGGCCTGACGCAGGCGCGGGTGTTCCACGTTACGAAATTCGCTGTCACAAATCTGTCGTACTTGAATCGATCCACGCGGCGCGTAGCTGATGCTGCGTTCAGCCGTCGCAGCGCGGCACATCGAAAAGCTTTGAAGGCCGTGGATTTTCTACGTTAGGATGCGCGACTAGCCAGCGCAAAAACCACAACGAAGCCAAAACATCGGGAGGACTATCGATGCGCAATACGCTCGTGTTGTGCTGTGTCGCCGCGTTGTCGGCGATATCAGGAACTGCAAGCGCACAGGACTGGACCAAATCGAAATGGGGACCGAACGACGAGATCGGCGCCGCCAACTACATGACGCCCGAACTCGTGGTGAAAGCGGCATCGCTGGTGAAGACCGGCAAGACCTATGCACTCGGCATTCCCGTCACGTCGCAGACGCCGGCCTATCCGCCACGCACCTTCAAGATCACCGTGGTGCAGCCGGGACAGGCCGGCAGCCCGGGTCTCGGTCCCAACAAGGCCACCTACAATGACGACATCCTCGACACCTGGGTCGGCATCGGCAGCCAGCTCGACGGGCTCGGCCATCTCGGCATCGAGCACGTCTATTACAACGGCAACAAGCTGGCCGATTTCGCCGATCCGAACGGGCTGAAGAAGCTCGGCATCGAGAAGGTGCCGCCGATGGTCACCCGCGGCGTGCTGCTCGACATGGCCGCCTATTTCAAAACCGACGTGGTGAAGGAAGGCACCGCCTTCAACGTCAAGGAGATCGAGGAAGCCGCCAAGCAGCAGAACGTCGAGATCCGCCAGGGCGACGTCGTGATCTTCCACACCGGCTGGCTCAGCCTGATCGGCAAGGACGACAAGCGCTATTCCGCCGGCGAGCCCGGTCTCGGCGTCGAAGGCGCGAAATACCTCACCGGCAAGGGCGTCGTCGCGATCGGCGCCGACACCTGGGCGCTCGAGGTGCTGCCGTTCGAGTCCAAGAACGTGTTCGAGGTGCACCAGATCCTGCTCGCCATGAACGGGACCTACATCCTCGAGAACATGGACACCGCCGCGCTCGCTCGTGACAAGGGCTATGAATTCCTGTTCGTGCTCGGACAGCCGCGCTGGACCGGCGGCGTGCAGGCGATGATCAACCCGATCGCGATCCGCTAACCTGAGACCCGGGCGAGGAACTTGCGGCAGGTCCCTCGCCCGCCCCTTCCGTCAGCGCGGCCTCAGATGCCACCGCCGCAATGCAACCACGGCCCAGATCGCCTCGACGAGACCGAACGGCCAGGCGCCCTGCAGGAAGCCGTAGGCGGAGCCCAGCGCACAGGACATCGCGAACAGCAGCACGAACCAGTGGCTGCGATCCTCCAGGGCATAGCAGACCAGCATCGCCGTCACGGCAAACAGGCCGAATAGTGTCAGTGCATCCATTGTTACCAGTTCACCCCGCCGCGCGACGCGTGTTATGCGCTAACGCCATGCCCGCTCTTATCCTGCCCCTCGTCGATGCTGCAACCCACTGGCCCGAACGCGGAGGGCTGATCGGCCTTGACCTGGGCACCAAGACCATTGGGGTTGCCGTGTCCAATCCGGACCGGCGGCTGGCGACCGGCGTCGAGACCATTCAGCGCAAGCAATTCAAGCAGGACGCGGCGCGGCTCCTGGCGATTGCGACCGAGCGCAAGGTGGTCGGCTTCGTGCTCGGCCTGCCCATCAACATGGACGGCAGCGAGGGCCCGCGCGCGCAATCGACTCGCGCCTTCGCCCGCAACCTCGCCAATCTCACCACGCTCCCCATCGGCCTCTGGGACGAGCGCCTCTCGACCGCGGCGGTCGAACGCGAGTTGATCGGCATGGATGTCAGCCGCGCCAAGCGCGCCGAGGTGATCGACGAGCACGCCGCGATCTTCATCCTGCAGGGCGCGCTCGACCGCCTCGCCAATTTGCGCGCCGGAAACGGCTGACCCCATGGTCGTCGTGATCGCGGCGCTGCTGCCGGTCTTCATCCTCATCGCGCTCGGCGTGGTGCTGAAGCACGGCCTGATGCGGCTGGATACGCAATGGCACGGGCTGGAGCAGCTGACCTATTTCGTGCTGTTTCCGATGCTGCTGATCCAGACGCTGGTGAAGGCCGACCTTTCCAAGGTGCCGGTCGCCGGCGTCGGCGGCGCGCTGCTGCTGTCGGCGCTGGCGATGTCGCTGCTCTGCCTCGCGCTGCGCCCTGCGCTGGCGCGGCTCGACATCGACGGCCCCGCCTTCACCTCGATCTTCCAGGGCGCGACGCGCTGGCAGACCTATGTGGCGCTCTCCGTCTCCGCCAACATGTTCGGCGATGTCGGGCTGGCGCTGGCATCCGTCGCGATGGTCGCGATCATCCCGCTGGTCAACGTGTTCAGCGTCGCCGTGCTCGCCCATTATGCCGCGCCGGAAAAACAGTCCGCGCGCACGATCGTGACGACGGTGATCCGCAATCCCCTGATCTGGGCCTGCGCGATCGGGCTCGTCGTCAATCTGACGCACCTGCCGCTGCCGAAGATCTGGCATGAGGTTGCGGACGCGCTGAGCCGGTCATCCCTGGCGATCGGCCTGCTCGTCACCGGCGCGGGCCTGCATCTCAAAGGCCTCCTGCGTCCCAGCCTGAGCGCGACGATCGGCGTCGCCTTCAAGCTGGTCCTGATGCCCGTGCTGGCGCTGGCACTTGCGGCCTGGTTCGGGCTGTCCGGCGACAGCCTCGCGATCGTCGCGATCTGCGCGGCAGTGCCGACCTCGCCCAGCGCCTATGTGCTGGCCCGCCAGATGGGCGGCGATGCGCCGCTGCTGGCGCAGATCATCACGCTGCAGACGATCCTGGCGGCGGTCACGATGCCGATTGCAATTGCGCTGGTGGCCTGAGGCGGAGCCTCAACTCCCCAGCCACATCGTCAGCACCACCGCAGTCATGTTGTTCAGCGCGTGCAGCACGATCGTGAGCCAGAGCGAATTGGCGCGATGGCGCATGTAGCCGAACCACAGGCCGATGGTGAAGACCTCGGCGAGGAAGTACATGTCGTACTGGAGATGCACGACCGTCCACACCAGCGACGACAGGATGATCGCGCCGGGCACGCGCAGGAAGCTCGCCGACCAGCCGCGATAGAGGAAGCCGCGTGCCAGCACCTCTTCCGACATCGGCGCCGCCACGCTGAAGGCGAACAGCAGCAAGATGGCCGCGCCCTTGTCGCGGCCCGATTGCAACAGGTCGGTCATGAAGCCCGGTGTCGCCTCGCGGCCGAGGCTCCGCGACATCGTCTCCCAGGCCAGCACGACGAGGATAAGCCCGACCACGCCGAACAGAAGCTGCTTCCAGGACGGCCAATGCAGCGCGAGATAGTCGACGAAGGAGGCCTTCTTGATGCGGATGGCGAGCCATACCGCCGCCAGCGTCGCCGGCAGGCCCATGATGACCGACAGCGCGAGCGCTGCCGGCTCCCGGCCGACCGACTGGATCGAGGCCATGTCGATCGGAAGGCCGCGCAGCGCGGCCAGCAGCAGGATCGCCCCGACCTGGCCGACGAACATCGCGACGAAGATGAGAAGGCCCCACAGCGCCGTGCCGAAGAACTTCCAGACGCGCGGCGCGTGATCCGCGGGCGTCATGATCAGTGGCGGATGCTCGGGATTGAGGGAGTCCATCAGGGGGCTTTCGTCAGGAGCAGCGAAACATCGGGAGGTCGTCATGCCCGGCCTTGTCCCGGGCATCCATGCCGCGCAGCAAGACGTGGATGGCCGGGTCAAGCCCGGCCATGACGGAATGGAGAGAGCTCGTCCCTTTCACGGCAGCGCCCTCTCCAGCAGCGCGCGCACGTCACCGCTCTCAAGCTCCACCGCGCCGTACATGCTGGCGTGGTTCGCGGCGAGGCGCGTGGCCGCGAACAGTTCGGCATGGCGCGGCGACACGCCGTTGAGTGCCGCGGCCGCCGCAAGCAGCGCCAGCTTCTCGACCGCGAGCCGCGCGACGCGCTCGCCGTCGGCGCGGCGGAAGGTCTTGCCGATGAACGCCGCCGCCTCGCCTGCCCCCGGCAGACCCTTGGTCTCGGCGGCAAGCGATTGCAGCACCGCCGTCGCCGCCTCCGGCTCGCGCGAGAGCGCGCGCAGCACGTCGAGGCACATCACGTTGCCCGAGCCTTCCCAGATCGCGTTGACCGGCGACTCCCGGTAGTGGCGCGCCAGAATGCCGTCCTCGACATAGCCGTTGCCGCCCAGGCACTCCATCGCCTCGTAGAGGAAGGCGGGCGCGCTCTTGCAGGTCCAGTATTTGATCGCGGGCGTGAGTAGCCGCATATAGGCGGCCTCCGCCGCATCGTGCGGGGTGCGGTCGAAGGCGCGGCAGAGCCGCATCACCAGGGCGGCGCTGGCCTCCACATGCAGCGCCATGTCCGACAGCACCGCCTGCATCAAGGGCTGATCGGCCAGATGTTTCTGGAACACGCTGCGGTGACGCGCATGATGCAGCGCATGCGCGAGCCCCGAGCGCATCAGGCCGGTGGAGGCAATTGCGCAATCCTGCCGCGTCAGCTGCACCATCTGGATGATGGTGCGGATGCCCTTGCCCGCCTCGCCGACCGCTTGCGCATAAGCGCCGACGAACTCGACCTCGGAGGACGCATTGGAGCGATTGCCGAGCTTGTCCTTCAGCCGCTGGAACTGGATCGCATTGACCGACCCGTCGGGCGCAAAGCGCGGCATGAAGAAGCAGGTCAAGCCCTCGTCGGCCTGCGCCAGCACCAGGAACGCATCGCACATCGGCGCCGACATGAACCATTTGTGGCCGGTGATGCGATAGGCCTCGCCGTCGCGCACCGCGCGCGTCATGTTGGCGCGCACGTCGGTGCCGCCCTGCTTCTCGGTCATGCCCATGCCGAGCGTCATGCCGCGCTTGTCCCACCACGGCGCGAATGTCGGATCGTAGCTCCTCGTCGACAGCACCGGCATCACGCGTGCCAGCAGATCCGGCTGCATCGCCAGCGCGGCGACGGAGGCGCGCGTCATCGTGATGGGACAGAGATGCCCGGTCTCGACTTGCGAGGCGATGTAGAATTTTGCCGCGCGAATGACCTCGGCGGCATCGCCCGCAGGCTTCCCCTCCGCCGTCCAGGTCGAATTGTGCACGCCCGCATGCGCGCTATGCGCCATCAGCTCGTGATAGGCGGGATGAAACTCGACCTGGTCGCGGCGATTGCCCTTGGCGTCGAAGCTGCGCAGTTTGGGTGTGTTCTCGTTCGCCGCGCGCCCGCGATCGGCCATCGCGGCCGAGCCCCAGTGCTTGCCGAACTCGGACAGCTCCCGCTCCGCCTTGGCGCCCCCATTGGCCTTGACCGCCTCGACCAGCGGCCGGTCCACGGCGAACAGATCGACATCCTCGAACGGCGGCGATTGGTTGAAAACCTCGTGAGTTGCGAAGCTGGGCTGGGTCATCTTGCTTCCCCGGCGCGGAATCAGTTCCGCCGCGGCTGGATCGGGAAATCATAGGCCGCCCCGCCTGCCCCCGGCAGGGAAAAATGCCACCACTCCTTCGAATAGTTCACAAAGCCTTGCTTGGCCATCGCAGCCACCAGCCGCTTGCGCCAGGCGCGCTGGTCCGGTGTGATCGACGGTGCTGCGGTATGGCCCTTCGCGTCCGTACAGTCGTAGCCGGTGCCCATGTCCACGCTGCCCTCCGGCGGCCGCGCCTCGACCGGCGCCGTGCAGTCGGCATAGGTTTTCGACGGATCATATTTGCCGGCGTTGTCGGCTTTGAGATCGACCAAGGTGAGATCGAGCGCCGCACCCGTCGAATGCTGCGAGCGGCTTGCGATGTAGCCGAGGCGAAACAGCTCGGTCTTGGGAATCCTGGGATTGTAGCGCCGCTCGGCGGCCGTCTCACGGCCGTTCTGCGACCACGCGACCATGTCGAGCGAGGCCCGCGCCGGCCGATAGCAGTCGAACATCTTGAGCGACAGGTTTTGTGCGGCGAGGTCCTGCTGGACCGCCTTCAACCGCAGTCCAACCTCGCGCTTCACCACGCACTCGCCGGCAGCGTAGCCGACGAGCGGACGGCCGACAAAGTTGTTCGCGGTCGCGTAGCGGATGTCCTGGATGATGGTTGGATCGATGTCGCGCAAATAGACGAAGCCGCCGGGGAGCGATTGGGCTGAAGCGGACGAGATTGAAGCGATCGCTAAAAGTGCGATCAAAATTGATTTGGCCGAGCGCATCCAGACTTCCCTGTCATTCCGGGGCGATGCGAAGCATCGAACCCGGAATCTCGAGATTCCGGGTCTGGCGCTT
>NZ_JBFUES010000386.1:0-6601 GCF_056403875.1 Bradyrhizobium sp. P2_E8 | reverse complement strand
CATCACGGCAGCGGGCAGGTTCGATATCTTCATCTCGACGCCCAGCTGCGCAAACGTTTGCTGCAGGAACTGCTGCACCTGTTCGCGCAGGGGATCGCCGGACGTGGTCGAATTGGTAAAGGACAGGCGAACGCCGTTCTTGGCACGAATGCCGTCCGCGCCCTTTGCCCAGCCGGCTTGATCGAGGATCTTGCCCGCGCGATTCACGTCAAATTGGTGCAGGGGCAGATTGCCGTTGAAAAAGAAGGACTGCCGCGGCATGAACGTCTCTGTCGGAGTAGGCACCCCGTAATAGAGCCCCTGAATGATCGCCTCCTTATCGATCGCCGCGTAGAGCGCCTCGCGAACGGCAAGCTCCTTGAACTGCGGCCGCTCGAGGTTCAGGTAGAAGGATTCGAATGAGGTCCTTGGGACGAGGGTCACGACGCGGTTCGGCAGCGTCTTGGCTTCCCCGTAGTGGTCAGGGGTGATGTAGGGCTGACCCACCAAATCAACGTCGCCGCTCTTGAATTGGGTGTAGAGGACGGTGAGATCGGGAATGTATTTGAAGACCAGCCTCTCGATGTGAGGACCTTCACCGAAATAGTTCGGGTTAGCCACAAGCTCGAGATGATCGCCGGGGACCCGCTGGCCCCACTTGAACGGACCGGTGCCGACCGGCGCCTGATTGAAGGCGGCGTTGTTCGGATTGGCCTCCTTCTCGAGGATGTGCTTGGGGACGATGAAGGTTTCGGTCAGGAAGGACAAATAGGGCGCAAAGGGCTCTTCCATTCGCCATGAGATCTCCGTCGGTGAGATCACGGTGATGTCGCGCACGAGAGCATGTCCGGCGGTGCGCCAACTCCGGAAATTTGGATTCGTGATCAGTTCGAGCGTGAACTTCACGTCCTCGGCGCTGAAAGGCGTGCCGTCGTGCCAGCGAACGTCGTCACGCAGGCGAATGCGCCACTTGAGGCCGTCCTCCGAAATTCCGCCATTCTTCTGGTCCGGCACTTCCACCGCAAGGTTGGGCTGAATGACGCCTTGAGGATCGATGCGGAAAAGCGCATCGAAGACCGAGAAATGCACGCCATCATCGACTTCGATGTGGACCATCAGCGGATTGAAGACGGTCGGCTCTTGTCCGAGCCCGACGATCACGCGGCCGGTTGGTTTCGCTGGAGAGGTGCGCGCGAGGGCAGGTTGTCCCAGCAAATTTGATCCGGCGAGGCCAGCCACCCCGGCAATCATCAACTGGAGTGCGCTACGTCGCGAATAGATCGATGCAGTCTTTGCTTCAGTCATGACCCCTCCTCATTTGTGGCTATGTCCGGCCAATGTCGATTGGCTTCCAATGGCGCGGGCGTTGCTTTGCTGCTCGCCGGGGATGGCAGCGACCAGTTCCCGTGTGTAGGCGGATGTCGGGTTCAGGAAGATCTGCGATGGCGGCCCGTGCTCGACGATCTGCCCTCGATGCATGACCGCAATCTCATCGCAGATCTGGCTGGCCACGCGCAGATCGTGCGTGATGAAAATCATCGATACGCCGGTCTCTCGCTGAATCTGGTCCAACAGCTTCAAAATCTGCGCCTGGATCGATACGTCGAGCGCTGAAACGGCCTCGTCAGCGATCAGCAGCTTCGGCTTGAACATCAGCGCCCGAGCGATTCCAATGCGCTGACGTTGACCACCCGAGAACTCGTGGGGATAACGATCGAAGGTTCCCGCATCCAGGCCGACATGGGCCAGGAGCTCTCGTGCCTGCTCACATGCGTCCTTGTGTGGAAGTCCATGCGCGATCGGACCAACCGTCAGTATTTGCCCGACCGTTGATCGCGGATTGAGCGAGGCAAATGGATCCTGAAAAATCATCTGGATCTTTGGCCGAATCGGCCGAAACTCGGCTTCGGATAGCCGGGCAACGTCACCTCCCTCGAACAGGATAGAGCCGCTGTCGCTGTCGAGAAGCTTGATCAACAATCGCCCGAGCGAGGATTTGCCGGAGCCGCTTTCTCCAACCACGCCCAGGGTGCGTCCCGGCGAAAGGTCGAACGACAYGCCGTTAACCGCGGGTACGATCCGCTGCTTGCCGAACAGCGCACTGCCGCTGCGGTAGGTCTTGACCAGACATTCGACCTTCAGGATGGAAGACGAGGCCGCAGCTTCCGCCGGGACGCGATCCTTTCCCGTCAGATGCGGCACGGCCGCGATCAGACGGCGCGTGTAGAGATGGCTCGGGGACTTCAGCACCTGCTCGGCGCTCCCCTGCTCCACGCAGTGACCCTTCTCCATCACCACAACGGAATCGGCAATCTCAGCCACAACTCCGAAGTCATGGGTAATGAACATCACGCTCATTCCCTTGCGGCGTTGAATGTCGCGGATCAGTTGCAGAATCTGCGCTTGTGTCGTCACGTCGAGTGCGGTGGTCGGCTCGTCCGCTATCAGGATCGCAGGCTCGAGAGCCAGAGCCATGGCGATCATCACCCGCTGTCGCTGCCCGCCCGAGAGCCGGAACGGATACTGATGATACATCAGCGGCGGATCCGGCAGGCCCACCTCCGTCAGCAATTCTATGGCGCGGCTACGGCGAGATTTCGGCGTTCCCGCACCGTGCGCCGCCATCACTTCCTCGATCTGCGCGCCCACTGTCATCAGCGGATTGAGCGCGGACAGCGGGTCTTGGAAGATCATCGAGACGACACGGCCACGGAGGTCGCGCAGACTCTCCGGCGAGAGTCCGACGAGGTCCATGCCTTCCAGACGGATTTCTCCCGAAAACACGCGGATCGACTTGGGCAAGAGCCCCATGATCGCATTGGCCGTGACAGATTTGCCAGAACCGGATTCTCCTATGATGCAGAGAATCTGTCCGCGCTTCAGTTCAAAGGAGACGTTCTCGACCGCGTGCGCCCGCTCCATGCCCGCCGGCAAGCTCACGGTCAGGTCATGGACCGCGAGTGCCACATCTTGCGAGGCTAAAGGTTGCGGGGCAGAGGTCATCTGAACATTCTCCCCTTTCAAGCGCGTCCCATGATCCCGTTGCGGATCGGCTCTTCGGCCTCTTTTACCGCCGCTACGCTCGGACAGGTCAACAACTCGTCGCTCATTCTGCCATTCTCCGCGCGGTGAATACGACATGATTCAGAGGTGGTTGCTCTACGGCCAAAGGCGTCGCTGAGCGCGGGCGATCAGTCGAATGGAGCGCTCGAACAATGAATCGAGGTCTGAGAAGCTGCCATAGGCGCCCAGCTCGATCGCTTCGGCAAAGGTCTCCTCCCTGACAAGGCCCATCGCGCGTCACCTTTTGAATTTCTGGCCGTTGATCGACATTGATCCGGTACTCACAACTCTGACTGCTTCAATCATCCCGGAGTCGCCGAAAAGCGACGGATAGGCAGCATGAAGTTCTAAAAACGAAGCCCGATTTGGCATTTCGGTCTGCGGCCGCAGGCGCGCAGGTTCGGCCGAGGTTTGCCTGCAGGTACGAAAAGGCAGCTCCAATTGCAGAGAGCACCCGTCAGTCTTCCGGTCTATGAGATGGCGTACAATCGAAATATCTTTGCAATAACTGCCTGCACCACAAGCCGTAAACCGCAGGAAATTCCGCCCAACCACGAAAGTCCGAAGCGCGCCTGCCGCAACTGCTCGGATACGATACGGCAAGCATCGGAGTCCCAGCCCCATGAACCCGCCACTCATGCACATCGAATCCAGCCCCTCCCTGCCTCGAGAGGCAGACGTCGTCGTYATCGGCGGCGGGGTGGTCGGCGTGTTCACGAGCTATTACCTGGCGCGTCGAGGCCTCAAAGTCGCCTTGCTCGAAAAGGGCCGCGTCGCCGCCGAACAATCCAGCCGCAACTGGGGATGGTGCCGCCAACAGAACCGCGACGCGCGCGAGTTGCCGATTGCAACCAAGAGCCTCGATCTCTGGGAGAAGGTTGCCCATGAGACCGGTGAAGATACCGGCTTCCGCCGCTGCGGCCTGTTGTATTTATCGAACGACGAAGGTGAGCTGGAGGGCTGGRCCAAGTGGCGAGACTTCGCCAGAACGGTGGGCGTTACGACGCACATGTTGGATGCCGAAGAAGCCAACGAGCGAGGCAAGGCGACGGGTCGTAAGTGGAAAGGTGGCGTCTTCTCTCCCACCGACGGGACGGCAGATACCTCAAAGGCAGTGCCCATCGCCGCGCGTGCGATCATGACGGCCGGTGGGACGGTGCACCAGCAATGCGCGGCGCGCGGCTTGGAGCTCAGTGGCGGCCGGGTCAACGGCGTGGTGACCGAAGCCGGCACAATCCGGACGAAAACGGCGGTCATGGCAGGAGGCGCGTGGGCCTCCTCATTCTGCAACCAGTTGGGAATTCGTTTTCCGCAAGCGTCCGTGCGCCAGTCCATTCTCGCTTTGGCCCCTGGCGCCGCCGGCCTGCCTGATGCCCTTTACACCGGGCTCGTCTCGCTCACCCGGCGGGGCAATGGCGGATACACGCTCGCTATCAGCGGGCGCGCGCGAGTTGACCCCACGCCGCAGCAATTCAGATTCGGCCGCGAATTCCTGCCCATGTTCGCCCGCCGGTGGCGAAGTCTCAGCCCTGGGGCTTTCGAAGGGCTGCGGCAGGGCCATGAAACCCTGGCTAAATGGGGGCTGGATGAGGTTACCCCGATGGAGCTGAACCGCACGCTCGATCCTCGCCCCGACATGAAGCAGATTCGGGCGACGCATCGACGAGCTTGCAAGCTGCTGCCGGAACTTGAGCACGTCGAAATCTCGAGTGTCTGGGCCGGCTACATCGACAGCACGCCAGACGGCATCCCCGCAATCGGCGAAGTTCAGTCGATTCCAGGTTTCATCCTGGCCGCAGGGTTCAGCGGCCACGGCTTCGGAATCGGCCCAGGCGCCGGGCATATGATCGCAGACATCGTTACGGGCAGCGCGCCAATCGTCGACCCGCGCCCCTACAGGCCGGAGCGGCTGAAAATGAGCGCCTGGGGCAAGGTCAGCGACTTCTAGAATCCGGTTTCCGCCCCCGTGGGAAAAAATGCTGGTTGATGCTATGACAATGCATATGACGCAGAAGCCTCAAAGCCTTGACGCCTCCCATCTCATGGCATTGCTATGAAGCTCGATAAGATCGACATCAGGATTTTATGCGAACTGCAGAAGAACGGGCGGATTTCCAATGTCGAGCTCGCAGAGCTGATCAACCTTTCTCCGAGCCCGTGCCTGATGCGCGTGAAGAGGCTCCAGACGGAAGGCTTCATCACCGGCTATTCCGCCCAGATTGACGTTGCCAAGCTCGGCCAAACTCTCACTGTCTTCGCCGAAATCACCCTCAAGAATCATCGCCAGATCGATTTCGCGCGCTTTCTCACGACAATCGAAAAGATCGATTCCGTAGTCGAGTGCCATCTCGTTTCGGGCGGGTACGACTATCTCGTCAAGTTCATCACGGCAGGGATCAGTGAATACCAGGCGGTCATGGAGCGCCTGGTCGAGATGGATATCGGCATCGACAAATACTTCAGCTTTGTCGTGCTGAAATCGCCAATCGTGAAGTCCCATTTGCCGCTCGAAAGCATCTTCAATAGCTGACAAGCAGGCGCAGCGATCAACCTTTCATCGCCGCGCGGACGTCCTTGTCTTCCAGCGTTTGGTCGAGCGTGACCCTTGTGCGTTCGATGATGCCGTCGATATCCGCATCCGTACAGCAGAGCGGCGGGGCATAGCCCAGCACGCCCTGAGCAAAGGCGCGGATGACGAGGCCGTTGTCCCATGCGCGGTCGAAAATGCGGCGCGCCGCGTCGGCTTCCGCCGGCAGCGGCGTCTTGCGCTCCTTATCGGTGACAAGCTCGATTGCGCCCAGCATACCGCGACCACGGACATCGCCGACAAGCGGATGATCGGCCAGTGCACGAAGGCCTTGCATCAGGCGGTGCCCGGCCTTCCGGCCGTTTTCCAGAAGACCGTTTTCGTAAAGGTCCAGGCACGCGAGCCCGACGGCTGCACTGACGGGATGTGCGGAATAGGTGTAGCCGTGGCCGACGGCCGCCTTGCCGGCGCCATCGGCAATGGTGTTGTAGACGCGGTCGGACATCAGAACGGCCCCCATCGGCACATAACCCGAAGTCAGGCCTTTGGCCGTGGTCATAAGATCCGGCACGACATCGTCCTCCTCGCAGGCGAAGAGCGGACCGACACGGCCGAAACCGGTGATGACCTCATCGGCAATGAACAGGACATCCTGCTCCTTGCAAACAGCGTGCATGGCCTTCAGCCAGGACGGCGGCGGAACGAGGACGCCTCCTGACCCCTGTATCGGCTCGACGTAGAAGGCGGCGACACGTTCGGCGCCGAGTTCGGCGATCTTTGCCCGCAGAGCGGCGACCGATGCCGCAATGATAGCCTGGGGATGGGAACCGACGGGATTGCGATAGGCGTAGTGCGACGGAATTTTGTGCTGCCAGTTGTATGGCACTCCGAAGCCCGCATGAAAGGCCGGCAGCGCGGTCAAGCCGGCCCCTGCCGTCGACGATCCATGGTAGCCGGACTCGACGGAGATGAACTGATCTTTCTGCGGCGTACCCTTGGCATGATAATAGTACCGGATGAACCGGATCGTAC
>NZ_JBFUES010000385.1:0-6603 GCF_056403875.1 Bradyrhizobium sp. P2_E8 | reverse complement strand
GCTCAGCGAAGCCGATCAGCGCAAACTCACCGAGGCGATGTGGGCGAAAGCGCGCCATGCGCTGGTCGTGATCGAGCCCGGCACGCCGGCCGGCTACGCCCGCATCCTCGCGCTGCGCCAGCAGCTGATCGCAGCTGGTGCCTTTGTCGCCGCGCCCTGTCCACACGAAAAGCCCTGCCCGCTCACTGCGCCCGACTGGTGCCATTTCTCCCAGCGCCTGCCGCGCTCCCAGGCGCACCGCCAGATCAAGGGCGCCGAGGTGCCGTTCGAGGACGAGCGCTTCATCTACGTCGCCCTGACCCGCACGCCGCCCACAACGCGCGCCGCGCGCGTGCTGGCACCGCCGGATGTCGGCAAGGCCGAGATCACGGCGAAGCTTTGCACCGGGGAAGATGTCGAACTCGCCAAGATTCCACGACGCGACAGGGCTGCCTATGCAAGTGCCCGGCGCTGGCGCTGGGGCGATGCCGTCATTGCCGAAAGTTAACCTCGATCGGCGCTTTTGCCTTGAACTCGGATGGTTCCAGATCCGACCAAGTCTTACCTCCCCTCCGCGCCGGGGGCTCTCGCCCTGCGCCATTTTGGTCTAGGCTGCGCCCGCCTCAAATCCCCTTCAGGAGTTCTCCATGTCGACCGGCTGGATCGTTCTCGGCGTCATCGTCGTTCTCGTGTTCTTGGCCTTCAGCGCCTACAACCGCCTGGTGGCGCTGGGCCAGCGCGTGGGCCAGGCCTTTGCCGATATCGACGTGCAGCTCAAGCAGCGCCATGACCTCGTCCCGAACCTGGTCGAGACGGTGAAGGGCTACGCCTCGCATGAGCGCGGCACGCTCGACGACGTCATCAAGGCGCGCAATTCGGCGATGTCGGCGCAGGGCCCGGCGCAGGTGTCCGCCGCCGAGACCCAGCTCTCCGGTGCGCTCGGCCGGCTGATCGCGCTGTCGGAGGCCTATCCCGACCTCAAGGCCAACGCCAACTTCCAGCAGCTCGCCAGCGAGCTCTCCGACCTCGAGAACAAGATCGCGGCGAGCCGCCGCTTCTTCAACAGCGCGGTCCAGGAATACAACACCGGCATCCAGCAGATGCCCGCCGCCCTGTTCGCCGGCATGTTCGGCTTCACCAAGAAGGACTTCTTCGATCTCGGCGCCAGCCGCACCGAGGTCGAGGCCGCGCCTCAGGTGAAGTTCTGATTGCTGCGTGAGCGACCTCTCACACTTCGTCATTCCGGGGCGCGTCGAAGACGCGAACCCGGAATCTCGACCGAGACACTAAGCTCTGGATTCCGGGTTCAGGCCTGCGGCCTGCCCCGGAAATGACGGGAGCTAACGGAAGCAGCCATGGCCGCGTATGGTCTCTACACGCACATCGCCTCGAACAAGTTTCGTTCGATGCTGCTGCTCGCCGGCCTGTTCGCGCTGGTCTATGTGCTGGTCTATGCCGGCGCGCTGGTGGCCGAAGTCGTCATCAACGGCAACGAGACCGTCGCCTATTATCTGAACCGCGCCTTCTACGACCTGCTCAAGGCCGCGCCCTTCGCGACGATCGCGGCTGCGGTCTGGGTCGTGATCGCCTATTTCTTCCACCAGTCGATGATCGACGCGGTGACCGGCGGCCACGACGTCACCCGGAAGGAGGAGCCGCGGCTCTACAATCTGCTCGAAAATCTCTGCATCTCGCGCGGCATCACCATGCCGAAGCTGAAGATCATGGAGAGCCCGGCGCTGAACGCGTTCGCGACCGGCCTCAATCCGCGGCAATATTCGATCACCGTCACCACCGGCCTCCTCAACGCGCTGAACGACAAGGAGATCGAGGCGGTGCTGGGCCACGAGCTGACCCACATCAAGAACGGCGATGTGCAGCTCATGGTGGTCGCCGTCATCATCGCCGGCGTGGTCGGCTTCTTCGGCGAACTGTTCTTCCGCGTGTTCACCAACTTCAGCTGGAGTTCCGGCGGCTCGTGGTCGTCGGGTTCCTCCTCGTCGTCGCGCTCGTCCTCGTCATCGAGCGACAGCAAGAGCTCCGGCGGCGGCGCCGTGATCGTGATCATCATCGCGGTCGTGCTGATCGTGGTGGCCTGGCTGATGTCGCAGGTCGTGAAGCTGGCGCTGTCGCGCTCCCGCGAATATCTCGCGGATGCCGGCTCGGTCGAGCTGACGAAGGACCCCGATGCCATGATCTCGGCGCTGCGCAAGATCGAGAACCGCGGCGAGTTGCCGGGCGCGACCTCGGCCGTGATGGAGCTCTGCGTCGACAATCCGCGCGAGGGCTTTGCCGATCTGTTCGCGACCCACCCGTCGGTGCAGTCCCGGGTCGATGCGCTGATCAAGTTCGCCGGCGGCCATGATCCAGGTCCGCTGCCGGACCCGACTGACTAGACGGAACAGCCCGAGGCGCAGGCCGCCCCGCAGAACGCCCCGCCACCGCTGTCGCAGGGACCATGGAGCGATAGAGGCAGCGCGGCCAATCCGCCGCCCGTGCCCGCGCCCGGCCCCTCCGGAACCGCGGCCGGCAACCCGATCGGGAATCCCATGGGTCCGTGGGGCCGCCACTGAGCGCGCCCCGTGGTCAGTTTCACGGCAATCTGGAAAAACCTCGGGAATTGCCGCAAGCGGGGCCTGCGGATTGAATTCTCCCTTGTTTCTGCCATGTTCGCGCCCAACAGCAGACTCGGGACATCGATTTGGGGCCCGGCCGATTGCGACCTCGCGATCGGGGGCGCGCGTTAGGGGACAGCAATGGCAAAGCCGGCAGTGGTTGTGGTGGGCGCGGACAAGGGCGGGGTCGGCAAGACCACGGTATCGCGCACCTTGCTCGATTATTTTTCCGCCAACAACGTGCCGACGCGCGCCTTCGACACGGAATCCCCGCGCGGAACGCTGAAGCGCTTCCATCCTGACATCACCGAGATCGTCGACATGACGACGACGGCCGATCAGATGAAGATCTTCGATACGCTCAACGCGACCAGCCCGTCCGTGACCGTGATTGACGTCCGCGCCGGCCTGCTCTCGCCGGCGCTCGCCTCGCTGCGCGACATCGGTTTCCTCGACGCCGCCAAGGCCGGGCAGATCACCTTCGCGGTGTTCCACATCCTGGGACCCTCGATCGCCTCGCTCGACGAAATCGCCGAGACCGCGAATTTCATGACCGGCGCAAAATATTTCCTGGTGAAGAACTTCATCAACGACACCCAGTTCTTCCAGTGGGACCAGGCGACCTACAACTCCTACTTCCACCGCATCAAGGACGCCACCGAGCTGACCATCCCCAAGCTCAACGAAATGGCCTATGAGCAGGTCGAGGTCTCCTCCGTCCCGTTCCTGAAATTCGTCGCCAACAAGGGCATGAGCGACGAGGCAGCCAACTACTCCTTCGTGCTGCGCGGCTATGTCCGGCACTGGCTGGCCAATGTCTGGAGCGAGTTCGACCGCATCCGCCTGACCGACATCGTCGGTTCGAAACCCGGCGCCCGCAGCAGCGAAAAATAGTTGCAGAGCCCGGGCTGATACGGCTGGATTGGGCGACAAGTTCGCTCAGATAATAGTTCGTGATGCCCGCGACACCCGTCTACATCATCTGCTCGCCCCGCCCGCAGGTCGGCAAGACGCTGCTGGCGCGGCTATTGAGCGAGTTCCAGCTGCTCAAGAACGGCAACGTCGCGGCCTTCGACGTCAACCTGAAGGAGCCGTCGCTGCTCGACTATTTGCCAAAGATCACCGAGACCGCCGATGTGATCGACACCTACGGCAAGATGCAGCTGATGGACCGCGTCATCGTCGATGACGGGCTTGCCAAGGTCATCGACCTCGGCTTCCACGCCTTCGACGAGTTCTTCAAGATGGCCGACGAGATCGGCCTGTTGAAGGAGGCGGCACGCCGCCATGTCGCACCCCAGATCCTGTTCGTCGCCGACACCGACCGCGTCTCGGCCCGCGCCCACGAGATGCTGCGCGAGCAGATCCCGCGGATGAACCTGATCACGGTGGACAATGAGCACATCGTGCGCGGCGAATTGCCGGCCGCAATGGGCACCGGACGGGTGTTCCGCCTGCCCGCGCTGCCCGGCTTCCTGAAGACCTATATCGACCGGCTGAACTTCTCCTTCACAGGCTATCTGCGCCAGGAGAAGGACGCCTCGACCGAGCTGCACCAGTGGACCCGGCGCAATTACCTCGCCTTCCGCGAACTCGAGCTCAACCTGATCCTGCAGCGGTCCTAGGGGAATTATTTTACCCGGATAATATTGACTGCGGAGCGGACCCCGCTTATTGAGAGCGCACGCCTCAACAAGGTCCTACCCCGTGAGCATCGACCGGAAAGCAGCCATCGCCGCCTACAAGGAGCGGAAGACCATTGCAGGCATCTTCGTCGTCCGCTGTACGGCGTCGGGCGAGGCCTGGGTCGGCCAGGCGCCCAACCTGGAGACGATCCAGAACCGCATCTGGTTCTCGCTCCGCCAGGGCAATCATATGTGTCGCAGCCTTCAGGCTGCGTGGAACGCGCATGGCGAGGCAGGCCTGACGTTTGGCGAATGCGAGCGTCTGGAGGACGAGGACACTGCCTATGTCAGGAACGCGCTCCTGAAGGAGCGCATGCTGCACTGGCAGGCGGAGCTGAAGGCCGAGGCGATTTAACGCTCTCAGTGCCCTTCGAACGTCATCAGCGTGCGCACCGGCACGTCCATCGCGCGCAGCTTGGCGGCGCCGCCGAGCTCGGGCAGGTCGATGATGAAGCAGGCGGCGACGACATTGGCGCCGATCTGGCGCAGCAGCTTCACCGCGCCTTCCGCGGTGCCGCCGGTGGCGATGAGGTCGTCGACCAGGATGACGCGTTCGCCGGGCTGGATCGCATCGACATGCATCTCCATCTCGTCGATGCCGTATTCCAGCGAGTAAGCGATGCGCACGGTGGTGTGCGGCAGCTTGCCTTTCTTGCGGATCGGCACGAAGCCGGCGGAGAGCTGGTGCGCCACGGCGCCGCCGATGATGAAGCCGCGCGCCTCCATGCCGGCGACCTTGTCGATCTTGTTGCCGGCCCAGGGGTTGACGAGCTCGTCCACCGCGCGGCGGAACGCGCGCGCATCCGCGAGCAGGGTCGTGATGTCGCGGAACATGATTCCCGGCTTGGGATAGTCGGGGATGGTGCGGACGCTCGCCTTCAGGTCGTGGTCAAAGGTCATTGGTGCCTCTCAATCAACACGCGCATCCAGCCGGAACGCGTTCTCGACAATACGCAAGCCCACCTCGCCACCGAGTGACATCAGCGATTCCGGGTGGAATTGCACGCCGGCGACCGGCAGGGTCTTGTGCTCCAGCGCCATGGCGACGCCGTCCTCGGTGCTCGCGGTCACGTTCAGCACCTCCGGCATGCTGTCGCGCTCGACATAGAGCGAGTGATAGCGGCCGATGACGATCTCGTTCGGCAGGTTGCGCATCAGCCGTCCGCCGCGCACCTGCACCCGCGAGGGCCGGCCGTGGGCGGGATGCGTGAGCTGGCCGAGCTCGCCGCCAAAATATTCGCCGATCGCCTGCACGCCGAGGCAGACGCCGAACACCGGCAGCTTGTTCGCCAGCGCCGCGTCGATCGTCTTCTTGATCCCGAAATCCTCGGGCCTGCCCGGGCCGGGCGACAGCACCAGCAAATCCCACCTCTTCTGCTTGAGCATGTCGAGCGCATGCACATAGCGGACCACGGTGACGCTGGCACCGACCTGGCGGAAATAGTCGGCGAGCATGTGCACGAAGCTGTCGTCGTGGTCGATCAGCAGCACCCGCTTGCCGCTTCCGGTCGCATCGGGCGCAAAGGTCGACAGCGGTTTCGGCGGATCGCCGCGCAGCGCCTGGAACAGCGCCGCGGCCTTGACCTGGCATTCGCGGTCTTCGGCGGCGGGATCGGAATCGAACAGACAGGTGGCGCCGACGCGCACCTCGGCGAGGCCATCCTTCATGCGGATGGTGCGGATGGTGAGGCCGGTGTTGATGCTGCCGTCGAAATTCACCGCGCCGATCGCGCCGGCATACCAGCGCCGCGGCGAGCGCTCGTGATCCTCGACGAACTGCATCGCCCACAGCTTTGGCGCACCGGTCACGGTGACCGCCCAGGCGTGGGTGAGGAAGGCATCGAGCGCGTCGAAGCCGGGGCGCAGCATGCCCTCGACGTGGTCGACCGTATGGAACAGTTTTGAGTAGGTCTCGATCTGCCGCCTGGCCAGCACCTTGATGGTGCCGGGGACGCAGACGCGCGCCTTGTCGTTGCGGTCGACGTCGGTGCACATGTTGAGCTCGAACTCGTCCTTCTCCGAGTTCAGGAGCTGGCGGATCTGCTCGGCATCGCCGATCGCATCGGTTCCGCGCGCGATGGTGCCCGAGATCGGGCAGGTCTCGACGCGGCGGCCGTCCGAGCGCACGAACATCTCGGGCGAGGCCGAGACGAGAAACTCGCCCTCGCCGAGATTCATCAGCGCGCCGTAGGGCGACGGGTTGATGACGCAGAGCCGCTGGAAGACTTCGGCCGGCGAGCGGTCGCAGGGCTCGGCGAACAGCTGTCCCGGCACGGCTTCAAAGAGATCACCGCGGGCAAAGGCCGCGCGCGCGGACACGACGG
>NZ_JBFUES010000384.1:0-6607 GCF_056403875.1 Bradyrhizobium sp. P2_E8 | reverse complement strand
TCATGGATTCATCCATGGTCCAGGCAAGGTCCATAATGCCGGCTTCGATCGCCATCTTGCCGCCGAACGGCTTCAGCCCCGTGTAGCTGATATAGGCGTTCTCGATGCCGGACGTGCCTCCACCGGGCAGGAAGCCGACAGGGGTCGCGCCGGCGGCGCCGGTGCCGCCAAAGCCGTCGGACGAGCCGCCGAAATCGTAGATCAGCGCGAAATTCCAGTCGTTGAAGAATTTGCCGGCAAGGCCGATGCGCGCGCGGCGGACGTTCTCGCCGCTGTCGAGCTTCTGCGGCACGGTGGCCGCGGTGTTGGGACGATAATCATAGCCGCCGACATCCCAATGTACGCGGCCGGTGATGCCGACGCAGTTCGCCCCATCGGCAGTACAGATGGTCGGCCGGTTGTTCGGCATCGTCACGACGACGCCGGAGGCGGGTGCCGGTCCCTTGAGCGGGATTGCAGCGTTGGCATTGGCCACGACCGCCTTCGCTTCCGAGCGCGCTTCGGCTTTGGCCTCGGCCTTCGCCTCGGCCTTGGCTTTCGCCGTGGCCGCCGTGTTCGCCGCGGTCTGGCTCTGGAGCTTGTCGAGCTTCTGCTCCAGCATCTTCAGCTGCTGCTTCAGCAGCGCGATCTCCTGCTCGCTGCTGCTTGCCGATTGGGCCTGGGCCTGTGCGGCCGCGAGTACACCGGCGAGACCAATCGCCGTGGCTGCAATTTTTCTCCTGCTCATGTCACGCCTCCATCGTTTGACGAACTTCCCCAAGTCGCAAGCGGAGAGCCTAGGAACGATCGATGACTGCCCCGCGACGGCGCGCCCCGGTTGCGTGGTTCCCACTGATGCAAATTCGCCGCAACCGAATCCGCCTTGCATCACAATGCAAGATGACGCGCATCATGCCAATCCACAGCGCCGGGCAAATTGCCATTTCTTACGCGGGGCGTGTATGCGGCAGGCGGCGGAAGGGGGTGAATATTGCCGTCCCGCGCCCTTCTATTGGGGGGCGAACGCGCCTATATTCCGGCGTCTTTTCCAAGAGGTAGGAATGTTTCGATCGACCTGGACCGCCGTCGTCACGGCATTGTGCATAGCCTTTTCGGCCCACTTCAATCCGGCCGCGGCGCAGGACCGTCGGGTCCCGTCGTCGCCAGCCGAGCTGCGGCTGTCCTATGCGCCGATCGTGCAGCGGGTGCAGCCGGCCGTCGTCAACGTTTATGCCGCCAAGGTGGTGCAGAACCGCAATCCGCTGCTCGACGACCCGATCTTCCGCCGCTTCTTCGGCGTGCCCGGCCAGCAGCCCGAGCAGATGCAGCGCTCGCTCGGCTCCGGCGTCATCGTCGATACGTCGGGCCTCGTCGTCACCAACGTCCACGTCATCGAGGGTGCGGACCAGGTCAAGGTGTCGCTGTCGGACAAGCGCGAGTTCGAGGCCGAGATCCTGTTGAAGGATTCTCGCACCGATCTCGCCGTGCTGCGCCTGAAGGACACCAAGGAGAAATTCCCGACGCTCGACTTCACCAACTCGGACGAGTTGCTGGTCGGTGACGTCGTGCTCGCGATCGGCAATCCCTTCGGCGTCGGCCAGACCGTGACTCACGGCATCATCTCGGCGCTCGCGCGCACGCAGGTCGGCATCACCGACTACCAGTTCTTCATCCAGACCGATGCGGCGATCAATCCCGGCAATTCCGGCGGTGCGCTAGTGGATATGAGCGGCAAGCTTGCCGGCATCAACACTGCGATCTATTCGCGCTCCGGCGGCTCGCAGGGCATCGGCTTTGCGATCCCCGCCAACATGGTGCGCGTCGTTGTCGCCTCCGCCAAGAGCGGCGGCAAGGCGGTGAAGCGTCCCTGGCTCGGCGCCAAATTGCAGACGGTGACGCCCGAGATCGCCGAAAGCCTCGGCTTGCGTTCGCCGACCGGTGCCTTGGTCGCGAACGTGGTCTCGAACGGCCCCGCAGCGAAGGCCGGCCTGAAATCCTCCGATCTCATCACCGGCATCGACGGCCAGACCGTGGATGACCCCAACGCGTTCGACTACCGCTTCGCGACGCGTCCGCTCGGCGGCACCGCGCAGATCGACGTGCAGCGCGGCGGCAAGCCGCTCAAGCTCGCGATCGCGCTGGAGACCGCGCCCGATGCCGGCCGCAACGAGCTCGTCATCACTGCGCGTTCGCCGTTCCAGGGCGCCAAGGTCTCGACCATCACGCCGGCAGTTGCCGACGAGCTGCATCTGGACGCCGACACCGAGGGCGTCGTGATCGCCGATCTTGGCGGCGACAGCGCCGCGGCGAATGTCGGCTTCCAGAAGGGCGACATCATCATGGCCGTCAACAACCAGAAGATCAGCAAGACCGGCGACCTCGAGAAGGCCGTGGGTGAGCGGCCGCGGGTCTGGCGCATCACCCTGGTGCGCGGCGGGCAGCAGATCAACGTCACGCTGGGCGGATGAGTCCGAAGCGACCACAGGAGACGCCAACTCTCTTTGCTGCGGCGGGGCTCGATCAGGAGGCCCCGCATCCGCTGCCGGACCGGCTGCGCCCGCGCGCGTTGTCGGAGGTCGTCGGCCAGGATCATATCCTCGGCCCCGACGGTGCGCTGACGCGCATGCTGGAGACGCGCACGCTCGGCTCGCTGGTGTTCTGGGGCCCGCCCGGCACCGGCAAGACCACGGTGGCGCGGCTGCTGGCGGATGCCACCGACCTGCATTTCGAGCAGATCTCCGCGGTGTTCTCCGGCGTCGCGGACCTGAAGAAGGCCTTCGACGCCGCGCGTGCCCGCCGCGAGATGGGCAAGGGCACGCTCCTGTTCGTCGACGAGGTGCACCGCTTCAACCGCGCCCAGCAGGATTCGTTTCTTCCTGTCATGGAAGACGGCACGGTGGTCATGGTCGGCGCCACCACCGAAAACCCGTCCTTCGAGCTCAACGCGGCGCTTCTGTCGCGTGCGCGCGTGCTGGTGTTTCGCTCGCTCGATGCGGCCGCGATCGAAAAGCTGTTTGCGCATGCCGAGGAGGTGGAGGGCCGCAAGCTGCCGCTCGATGCGGAAGCACGCGCGGTGCTGGTGCGCATGGCCGACGGCGATGGAAGGGCATCGCTGACGCTCGCCGAAGAGGTTTGGCGTTCGGCGCGGGCTGATGAGATTTTCAATGCCGCGCAGTTGCAGGATATCCTGCAACGCCGCGCGCCGATCTACGACAAGTCGGCCGACGGTCATTACAACCTGATCTCGGCGCTGCATAAGTCGGTGCGCGGCTCCGATCCCGACGCCGCGCTGTATTATCTCGCGCGCATGCTTGATGCCGGCGAGGACCCGCTGTTCCTGGCCCGCCGCGTCGTGCGCATGGCGGTCGAGGACATCGGCCTTGCCGATCCGCAGGCGCTCGTCATCGCCAATGCCGCCAAGGACGCCTTCGACTTCCTCGGCCATCCCGAAGGCGAGCTCGCCATCGCGCAGGCCGTGGTCTATCTCGCCACTGCGCCGAAATCGAACGCGGTCTACACCGCCTTCGGTGCCGCCATGCAGACCGCGAAGCAGGCCGGCTCGCTGCTGCCGCCAAAGCACATCCTCAATTCTCCGACCAAGCTGATGAAGTCGGAAGGTTACGGCGCAGCTTACGAATACGACCACGACGCCCCCGACGCCTTCTCCGGCCAGGATTATTTCCCGGAAGCCCTGGGCCGCCAGACCTTCTACGACCCGCCCGAGCGCGGTTTCGAGCGGGAGATCAGGAAGCGGCTGGACTATTGGGCCAAGCTGCGGAAGGAGCGGGGCGGCTCGCGCTAGAAACGGCCATTTCGCCGTGACGGGAGCCGGCTTTTAGGGTACGCAGGCAACCATGAGCCGTCGCATCAAGAGAATGAACCCGAAGCCCCGTTCGCGTGACGAGCGCGATGACGCACGTCCGTTCAAGGCGCGCAGCGCCAAGAAGGCGGGGCCGCGGCCTGGCGCCAAGCCGGGTGCGAAGCCGCCGCGTTTTGCGGCCGAGCGTGCCGAGCGGCGCCCGCCCAAGGCAGCGCTGGAAAAGGCAGCGCYGGAAAAGCCTGTACCCGCCAAGGCCGTCGAGGCGCTGCTGCCGACCAAGGTGCAGACCGTCAAGGTGACGGCCGACGAGAACAACATGCGCGTCGATCGCTTCCTCGAGGCGCGCTTTCCCGGCCTGTCGTTCTCCCACATCCAGCGCGTCGTCCGCAAAGGCGAGCTCCGCGTCGACGGCAAGCGTGTCGACAGCAAGGATCGGCTGGAGGAGGGCCAGAGCGTCCGCATTCCGCCGCTGAAGCTCGACACGCCGAAGGCCGCCGGTGAGCTATCGGAAGGCGCCCAAAAGACGCTTGCCGCGCTGAAGGAGATGACGATCTACGAGGACGACGACGTCCTCGTGCTGAACAAGCCGGCCGGACTTGCCGTGCAGGGCGGCTCGGGCATGACGCGGCACATCGACCAGATGCTGGAGGTGATGCGCGATTCCAAGGGCCAGAAGCCGCGCCTCGTGCACCGCATCGACAGGGAGACGTCGGGCTGCCTGCTGATCGCCAAGACGCGATTTGCTGCCTCGCATCTGACCGGCGCCTTCCGTTCACGGTCCGCGCGAAAAACCTATTGGGCGCTGGTGCCGGGTCTGCCGAAGCCGAAGCAGGGCCGCATCTCGACCTTCCTTGCGAAGGAAGAGAGCGAGGACGACACCATCATGCGTATCGCCCAGCACGGCGATGAGGGCGCCAGCCACGCGGTGACCTACTACGCCGTGGTCGAGACCGCCGGCAACAAGCTGACCTGGGTGTCCTTGAAGCCGGTGACGGGCCGCACCCACCAGCTCCGCGCGCATATGGAGCATATCGGCCATCCCATCGTCGGCGACCCCAAATATTTCAACATCGAGAACTGGCAGCTGCCGGGCGGGCTGCAAAACCGGCTGCATCTGCTCGCGCGCCGCATCGTCATTCCGCATCCGCGCGGCGGCGTGATCGATGCAACCGCCCCGCTGCCGCCGCACATGCAGCAGTCGTGGAATTTGCTCGGGCTCGATGCAAGCCGGTTCGATCCGATCGAGAACGCGCCGGAAGAGTAGGGGCGCGCGAACGAGTAAGGCGCGGGACTAGCCACGATCTCGCTGTCATCGCCCGCGAAGGCGGGCGATCCAGTATTCCAGAGGCCGGCGTTAGAGAACTCGCTCTCACCACATCCGCCGCGGCGTACTGGATGCCCCGCCTTCGCGGGGCATGACAGCGATGGTTGTGTCGCCGCCCACACCCCCCTCAATTCCGAAACTGCTCCAGAAACATGCGCAAGCTGTCGTGTGGGGTCTCGACATCCGTGATCAGCCAGCCTTCGGGGCCGTTGACGAGGATGAAGTTCAGCGTCACCCGGCGGCCGTGATTGTCGAAATTCGCCGCGACATAGGTCTTGTCGTATTGCCTCCGCACGACCGCGATCGCGACCGGGCCGAGCTTCCAGCTCGGGCTCTGCACCAGGAAATCAYAGGGCTCGGCCCTCGGCGTGCTCCAGGCCTTGCGCAGCGGGAAATCGAAGAATTGCCGGGCGGTGACGCCATCCCGCGGCAGGCCTTTTGACAGCTCCGGCGCGCCCTGGCCGTAATGGGCATAGACGTTGCGGACCAGCGATTCCGGGCTACGAAAGCCGGCCTCCGCCGCGGCCAGCCAAAGCCCGGAGACCAGGGCCACAATACCCGCAAGTTCCCTCATGCCTGCCGCTCGCTTTATCGGGCGCCGGTCTTGTCGTACAAGCCTAGCACTGAGCGAGTAGGGCCGAAAACTGACATGCGCGAATTGTTCGAAGAGGTTGCGGGGCAATCCCCGCGCGATCCACGCGAGGCGGCCCGCCAGTCCGCGCGCACGCCGCAGCGTAAGCGCTTCTACAAGGAGGCCTACGTCGCCGAGACCGAAGGCGGCTTCGCCATCACGCTCGACGGCAAGCCGATCCGCACGCCGTCCGGCCGCCAGGTGGTGATTCCCTCACGCGCGCTGGCCGACGCGGTCGCCGCCGAATGGGCGGCCCAGGGCGAGACGATGGATCCCGTGACCATGCCGCTGACGCGGATCGCCAACAGCGTGGTCGAGGGCGTGGTCGATCGCGTCGAACTCGTCAGGGACGATCTTGCAAAATATTTCGAGTCCGACCTGCTGTTCTATCGCGCCGGCCATCCCGAGGCGCTCGTGGCCCGCGAGGCCACGCATTGGGACCCCGTGCTGTTCTGGGCCGCGGAGACACTGGGGGCGCATTTCATCCTGTCCGAGGGTGTCATGCATGTGAAGCAGCCGGACGAGGCCATTCAGGCCGCCCGCGCAGCCCTGCCCGGGGATGCCTGGTCGGTCGCGGCACTCCATGTGATGACGACCCTGACCGGCTCGGCGCTGCTGGCACTAGCCCTCGCCCATGGCGTGCGCGAGGCCGACCAGGTCTGGGCCGCCGCCCATGTCGATGAGGACTGGAACGCCGACCAATGGGGCGTGGACGAGGAGGCCGCGGCACGCCGGGCCGCCCGCGCGCGGGATTTTAACGCTGCCGTTGCAGTTCTGGCGGCGGTCAAGCCGTCCGCGGCCGAAGGTCCTTAACGAGAGGTTTACGACGCCGGCGTTAGGGTGGCCCGTGCTC
>NZ_JBFUES010000383.1:0-6613 GCF_056403875.1 Bradyrhizobium sp. P2_E8 | reverse complement strand
ACCTGGAGCATCTTCGCGATCTCGTCCTGGGTGTGGCCGGCGATGAAATAGAGCCAGCCGGCCCGCGCGGCGTCGTCGAGTCTCGATTTGTCGTTCTCGGCGGCCATGGCTGAAATCACGCCTCCCAGAAATCGCTCATGCGCGAGAAGACCCGATCGGCCCCGGCGGCGGACAATATAGCGCGGCCGTCGCGGGCGCGATAATGGCTGCCGCCGACAAATCCCCAGACGGTCATGCCGGCCGCCTTGCCCGCCTGCACGCCGCTGACGCTGTCCTCGATCACCAGCGCGCGCGGGGGCTCCGCGCCCATCTGCGCCGCCGCGTGGAGGAAGAGATCCGGCGCCGGCTTGCCGTGCCTGACCATCTGCGCAGTGTAGAGCCGCGCGCCGAAATGCGCCCGAAGACCGGTGACATCGAGCGAAAGCGAGACGCGGTCGATGTCGCTGGACGAGGCCACGCAGAACGGCGTGGTGAGTTTGGAGATCACCGCCCCGACCCCGGGGATCGGCTCGAGCGAGGCGGCAAACGTCTCCAGCACGCGCGACTTCAGGCGCGGCAGAAAGCCGTCCGGCACGACCTGCCCGAGATCACGGTAATGCTGCTCGATCGCCTTGGTGCTGCGTCCGAGAAACAGCTCGAGCGCCTGCTCTTCGCTGAGCGCGAAGCCGAATTCGGCCAGCACCTCGGACAGGCACCGGCAGCTCAATAGCTCGCTGTCGACGAGCACGCCGTCGCAATCGAAGATGATGAGATCGGGTTTCGGCCGACTTTGGTCCATCCGGCCATTCGATCATATACCCAACGAGTGAGCAATAGCTCACCCGAACGGGAAGTCACGCGGAACAAACGCCGAAGAAACGTCGATGCCGAGCCGGCGCGCTTCCTGTACGGATTTGCGGGTGTCTTCGACAAGACGCATTCAAGCGCGAGGCGTCGAGGGCTTCCGGCGGCGCCGCAGTCGCGACTGCCGTAGGGTGGGCAAAGCGGCCGCCGTAGCTCGAAGGTGGACGCGTGCCCACCACTTCTCGCGCGATCGTGGAAAGATGGTGGGCACRGCGCTTACGCGCCTTTGCCCACCCTACGACTACGCAGCGTCATCGCCGCTGGTTATACACGTCGATGCACACGGCCCCCAGCAGCACCAGGCCCTTGATGACCTGCTGATAGTCGATGCCGATGCCGAGGATGGACATGCCGTTGTTCATCACGCCCATGATCATGGCGCCGACCACGGCGCCGCCGACGCGTCCGACACCGCCATAGGCCGAGGCGCCGCCGATGAAGCAGGCGGCGATGACGTCGAGCTCGAAGCCCAAGCCCGCCTTCGGCGTCGCGGTGTTGAGACGCGCGGCGAAGACGAGGCCGGCGAGCGCGGCCAGCACGCCCATGTTGACGAAAGTGAAGAAGGTCAGCCGCTCCGTCTTGATGCCCGACAGGCTTGCAGCTTTCGCGTTGCCGCCGACTGCGTAGACCTGCCGGCCGATCACGGTGCGGCGGGTGACGAAGCCGTAGAGCGCGATCAGCGCGGTCATGATCACCAGCACGTTGGGCAGGCCGCGATGCGAGGCGATCAGATAGGTGAAATAGAGCACGGCGCAGGCCAGCAGGATGCTCTTGCCGAGGAAGAACGCGTAGGGCTCGACCTCGATGCCGTGTAACTGCTCGCGCGACCTTCCCTTGGCGCTGGCATAGACGAGGCCGAGCGCGAGCAAGGCACCGATCAGCATGGAGGTCGGATGCAGCGTGCCGGCCTCGGGCAGGATCTCCGGAATGAAGCCCGAGGACAGTTTCTGGAAGGTCGCCGGGAACGGCCCGAGCGACTGGCCCTGCAACACCGCAAGCGCAAGGCCCTTGAACACCAGCATGCCGGCCAGCGTCACGATGAAGGACGGAATCTTGAAATAGGCCACCCAATAGCCCTGCGCCGCACCGATCGCGGCGCCCAGCAGCAGGCAGGCAATGAAGGCCAGCGTGTAGTCGACCTTCCAGGTCACCATCAGCACGGCGGCCACCGCGCCGACGAAGCCCGCGACCGAACCGACCGAGAGGTCGATATGGCCGGTGACGATCACCAGCAGCATGCCGAGCGCCATGATGACGATGTAGCTGTTCTGAAGCACCAGGTTGGTCAAATTGAGCGGCTGGAGCAGCGTGCCGCCGGTCATGACCTGGAAGAACAGCATGATCGCGATCAGCGACATCAGCATGCCGTAATTGCGCAAATTGTTCTTGATGAAGCTGCCGTGCCGGCGCTCCTCGGGCAGCGAAACCGTCTTGTCGGTCATGGCTGCAATCCTCCCATCTCCGCGGCCTCAGGCACGCCGTTTCCGTTGCTTCTCTGGTTGCGCATGATGGCGCGCATGATCTTCTCCTGCGTCGCCTCGGCGCCCTTGAACTCTCCGACGAAGGCGCCGTCGTTCATGACGCAGATGCGGTCGCAGATGCCGAGCAGCTCGGGCATCTCCGAGGAGATCACCACGACGCCGCGGCCGGCTTCCGCCAGCTCGTTGATGATACAGTAAATCTCGTACTTGGCACCGACGTCGATGCCCCTTGTCGGCTCGTCCAGGATCAGCACCTTGGGGTCGGTCATCAGCCATTTCGACAGGACGACCTTCTGCTGGTTGCCGCCGGAGAGCTGGCCGGTCTCCTGGTAGACGTCGGAGCAGCGGATGCGCATGCGGTTGCGGTAGTCGCTGGCGACCTTCAGCTCGGCGATGTCGTCGATCACCCGGTTAGGCGCGACCTGGTCGAGGCTGGCGAGCGTGATGTTCTTGCGGACGTCGTCGGCGAGGATCAGGCCGAGCTGCTTGCGGTCCTCGGTGACATAGGCAAGGCCCGCGTCGATCGCGGCGGCGACGCTCGACAGCACGATTTCCCGGCCCTCGAGCCGGATCCGGCCGCTGATATTGGTGCCCCAGGAGCGGCCGAACAGGCTCATGGCGAATTCGGTGCGGCCGGCGCCCATCAGCCCGGCAATGCCGACGACCTCGCCGCGCTTCACGCCGAAATCGACGTTTTTGATCACCTGCCGCTCGGGATGGATGGGGTGATAGACCGACCAGTTCTCAACGTTGAGGACCGGCTCGCCGATCTTTGCGCTACGCTCCGGGAAACGGTGAGCCATATCGCGGTTGACCATGCTGCGGATGATGCGGTCTTCCTGGATCGGCTCGGCATGGCAGTCGATGCTGTCGACGGTCCGGCCGTCGCGCAGCACGGTGATGTGGTCGGCGACCTTGGCGACCTCGTTGAGCTTGTGCGAGATCAGGATCGAGCCGATGCCCTGCTCGCGGAACGCCATCAGGCGTTCGAGCAGCGCGGCACTGTCGGCCTCGTTCAGGCTCGCGGTCGGCTCGTCCAGGATCAGCATCCGCACCCGCTTGGACAGCGCCTTGGCGATCTCGACCAGCTGCTGCTTGCCGACGCCGAGATCGGTGATCAGCGTGTCCGGCGATTCCTTGAGGCCGACCTGCGCCAGCAGCTCGCGCGTGCGCCGGTACACCTCGTCGCGATCGATCACGCCGAGTTTTGACGGCGGATGTGACAGAAAGATGTTCTCCGCGATCGACATCAGCGGGATCAGCGCAAGTTCTTGATGAATGATGATGATGCCGAGCGCCTCGGAATCGTTGATGTCGCGGAAGTGGCGCTCCTCCCCCTCGAAGATGATGGTGCCCTCGTAGCTGCCGTGCGGATAGACGCCGCTCAGCACCTTCATCAGCGTGGACTTGCCGGCGCCGTTCTCGCCGACGAGCGCGTGGATCTGCCCGGCATGAACCGAGAAGTTGACGTCGCGCAACGCCTGGACGCCGGCAAAACTCTTGCTGACGTTGCGCATCTCCAGCATGGCGGTCATCGGATCATTCTCCCGGACTTCTCCACGTCGTCATCGCCGGGCTTGTCCCGGCCATCCACGTGCCACCGCTTGCGAGGAAGGACGTGGGTGCCCGGGACAAGCCCGGGCATGACGAGTACGTACGTGGACATACGTTTCATCCCCATAGAGAGCTCCCTCTCCCCGCAAGCGGGGAGAGGGAGAAGACGGAGTCCTACTGGAACTGCGCCTTCTTGTAGTAGCCGCTGTCCACCAAGACCTTCTCCCAATTGTCCTTGTAGACCACGACCGGCTTGAGCAGATAGGACGGCACGGTCTTGACGCCGTTCTCGTAGGTCTTGGTGTCGTTGACCGAGACCTGCTTGCCGGCGAGCGCCGCGTCGACCATGTCGGCGGTCACCTTGGCGAGGTCGCGGGTGTCCTTGAAGATGGTCGAATACTGATCGCCGCGCAGCATCGCCTTGATCGAGGGCACCTCGGCGTCCTGGCCCGAGATGACGGGCATCGGCTGGTCAGCACTGCCATAGCCCACGCCCTTCAGCGAGGAGATGATGCCGATCGACAGGCCGTCATAGGGCGACAGCACGGCGTTGACCTTCTTGTTGCCGTAGTAGGCGCTGAGCAGGTTGTCCATGCGGGCTTGCGCGGTGGCGCCGTCCCAGCGCAAGGTCGCGACCTTGTCCATCCCCATCTGGCCGGACACGACGACGAGCTTGCCGCTGTCGATGTACGGCTTCAGCACGCTCATCGCGCCATTATAGAAGAAGTAGGCGTTGTTGTCGTCCGGCGAGCCGCCGAACAGCTCGATGTTGAACGGACCCTTGCCGTCCTTGAGGCCGAGGCCCTGCACGAGCGACTCCGCCTGGAGCACGCCGACCTGGAAATTGTCGAAGGTCGCGTAGTAGTCGACGTTCGGCGTGCCGCGGATCAGGCGGTCATAGGCGATCACAGTGATGCCCTTGGCCTTGGCCTGCTTGAGCACGTCGGACAGCGTGGTGCCGTCGATCGCGGCGATCACCAGCGCCTTCGCACCCTTGGTCACCATGTTCTCGACCTGCGAGAGCTGGTTCGGAATGTCGTCCTCGGCGTATTGCAGGTCGGTGTTGTAGCCGCGCTCCTTCAGCACCTTGACCATGTTGTTGCCGTCGTCGATCCAGCGCGCCGACGATTTGGTCGGCATGGCGATGCCGACGGTCGCCTTGTCCTGCGCTGAGGCGGGAACGCCTGCGGCCATCGTCGCAGCGCCGGCCAGCGCCAGCGCGAGGATTGTCGTCTTCAGTTTCAGCATGCTTCACTCCCTTAGGTGTCAGACTGTTTCTTCGGTCGTAGCGAACGTCGGTCGAGTGCCTGGGGTCCTCCTATGCGAGCTTGACGTCGGGCTCCGCGCGACCATGCGCGGAGGCCTTCAGCAGAAAGGTGCAACCGGCTTGCGGATCGGCGGCGCGCGCCGCCGCATCCATATCCTGCCAGGCCGAGGTGACGAGGAGACGCGACAGGTCGGGGCCGACGAAGGCCGGGCAACTCGCCTGCTTGGCCGGCACGCTCAGTGAGCGCAGCCTCTCGCCCTGCGGGCTGTAGACGTCGATACGGCTCGCGCCCCAGCACGCATTCCAGATCTGCCCGTCGGCGTCGCRCACCGAGCCATCGAGACCGCCGATGCCGGTGTGGCGGAGCAGCACCTCCGGCTCGCCGCGCGGCAGGCCGGTGGCGGGATTGAGCGGCACCGCATAGAGCACCGCGCGCGCGGTGTCGGTGAAGTAGCCGGTCGCGCCATCCGGCGAGAAGCAGATCGAATTGGGAATGCTGATGCCGGGAAACAGCGTCGAGATCTGGCCGCGGTGAAGCGCGTAGATCGCGCCCGCCCCCCGCTCAGCCTTCTTGCCCATGGTCCCGATCCAGAACGTGCCGGACTGATGCACGCGGCAATCATTGGAACGCGTCGCTTGATTGTCCGCTTCGAGCGGACAGAACAGCGTCATCGCGCCGTCGGCGAGACTGCGGATGTAGAGGCCATCCTCCGCGACGACCAGCTGCCGCTCGGCATCGATGCGTCCGAGCGCGCTCGCCATCCGGCCGAGCCCGTGGACGCGGATCGCGCCACTGCCGAGATGCGCCTCGAACAGGCGTCCTTCGCGGATGTCGAACCACCAGGCGGTATCGGTGGTCAGATCATAGGTCGGCCCTTCGCCGAGATGACACTGCTCGGCGGAGAGAACGGTGGTCGGCACTTCTTCCATCATGACGTCCTCGCTGCAAAGCGATAGACGGTGTGATGCCGGTAGATTCCGCCGGGATCGAGACGCGGGCTCGGAAAATCCGGCCGGTTCGGCGCATCAGGCCAGATATGCGGCTCCAGGCACATGGCGTCCGATTGCCGGATCAGCTTGCCGCCCTTGCCCGAGATCGTGCCGTCGAGATAGTTGCCGGAATAGACCTGGATGCCGGGCTGATTGGTGAACAGCTCCATGATGCGTCCCGAAAGCGGGGCTTCCAGCCGCGCCGCGAGCGCGAGCTTGCCGTCGCGGCCGAGGCAGTAAGTGTGGTCATAGCCCCTGCCGCTCTGCAATTGCTGATCGTTTTCGCGGATGCGTTCGCCCACGGTATGCGGGCTGCGGAAGTCGAACGGCGTGCCGGCCACCGTGCGAGGCGGCTCCGGCAGCGGAATGGCGGTGGGATCGATCGCGAGGAAATGCTCGGCAGCGACCGTCAGCCTGTGGTCGAGGATAGGCGCGCCCGATGTCGCGCCCTCCAGATTGAAGAAACTGTGGTTGGTCA
>NZ_JBFUES010000382.1:0-6618 GCF_056403875.1 Bradyrhizobium sp. P2_E8 | reverse complement strand
GTCCCGAACACGGCGATCGCCTGCAGCTGCCGCCGGATCGCATCCTCGTCGGCCTGCGCGCCATATTGCACCGTGACGGAATCGTCGACCCGCGCCATCGCGGTGGAACGCGCCGAACCGGGCCCGTCATTGCCCTGGTACCATTTCACGGTGTTGGCCGTGCCGTTCACCAGCGTCGTCGCCGAGCTTGCCGGCGAAGAGCCGACGCGCAGCGGCGGCTGCGTCGCGGTGATCGGCGCTGAGCTGAAGCCGAGTGCGCCGAGCGCGGCGGTCGCGCCGGGTGTCGAGCCCGAGATGCTCAGGCTTGCCGCGTCGTCGGTGTTGATCGTGATCGAGCCGCCATGGATCGTCGACGGTTTCGAGGTGCCCGTGATCGAGTCTATCTTGCTGAGCAGGGTCTGGATGCTGTCGCCGACATTGAGCTGGTTGCCGGTCGCGCCCGAGGCGACGAAAGTGAGCGTGGTGCCGTTGACGGTGATGGTGTTGCCGGCGACGAAGCCCGGCGAGATCGAGTCCGAGGGGCTCGCGCCGGACAGCGCGGTCGCTCCGGTCACGGGGGCCGGCGTCGCCGCCTGGTTGTTGACGGGCGTGCCGATCGCAGAGCTTGCGGTGTTGAAGAAGTTGTCGCCGGCGACAATCGCGGACGCCGCCACCAGCGAGGTGTTGGCGAGCTTCGTGATCGCGGTGTTCAACGCCGTGTTGAGGTTTGTCGCGGTATTGTTCGGGTTGACCGGGACGCTCGCGTCGATCGCGAAGCTGCCGAGCGGCGTCGGCGTCTTCGTCGAGGCGGTCAGGTCGATCTGCTCGGTCGTGCCGTCCGGCAGCGTGAACTGGACGCTCAGCTTGTCGCCATTGCTGGGATTGGTCCCGTTGAGATCGACGGAGAATGACACCGGCGAGCCGCTCGGGCCGGTGATGGTCGCGCCCGTCAACGTCGAGGAGACCGCCTTGATCTTGAGCCCGAACGGCGATCCCGCGACGTCCTCCGACACCTGCACCGAGCTGGGCGTGGGCTGCGTCTGCACCAGCCGCCCCATGCCGTTGGCGCCGAGGTCGGCGGCCTGGCGCTCCGCCATGACGGTCTTGAAGCCCGCCTGCGTCGTGGTCCCGTTGATGATGTCGCCGGCATCCGCGACCGGCTGCGTGTTGAAGGCGGTTCCGGAGAACAGATAGCGGTTGCCCGACTGCGTGTTGAGCACGCCGACCATCGAGCCGAATTGCGCGGCCGCGGTGTTCTGCGCGACCGTCTGTCCGTTGACGTTGAGATCCTGCGCGGTATTGGCGGAGCCCGTCTGCACCGTGTTGCGGATCGTCGTCAGCGCCTGGAGCGCGGTATTGGCGAGGTTGATGTTGACGTTGACGTTGGTGATCGTGTCGGTATAGGCGGCAATGTTGGAGAGCTGCGCGCGCCCGGCGATCGCAAAGCCCTCGTTGGTGCCCATGCCGGAATAGTTCTGCGACAGCTTGCCGGTCGAGAGCTGCGTCGACAGGTCGGTGAGCTGCTGATTGATGTTGCGGATCTGCGAGCCGAGAACCGACGAGGAGTAGTTGATGCTGCTGATCGACATGTTTCAGAGCCCTGTTACTTGTTACACTTGAGCCTGGAGCAACGTGTTCATCATGCCCTGCACCACCGACATCACGTGGGCATTGGCGGCATAGGCATTCTGAAGCTGGATCAGGTTCGACATCTCCGAGTCCAGGTTGACGCTGGAGGTCGAGTTGAATTTAGCCTGGAGCGTCGAGACCACGACGCTCTGGCCCTGCTGGAGCTGGGTGGCCTGGGTCGAGGCGTTGGCCTGGATGCTCAGGAACTGCTGGAGGTAGTTCGAGACGCTGCCGGTGAAGGGCTGGTTGGCCGAACCGAGGCCGGTCGTCGGCGAATAGGAGAACACCGCGTTGGTGAGCTGCGAATAGAGATAGTCCGAACGCGTGGTGTCGCCCGCGGGCGTCACCGGCGAGGTGTTGTAGACCGACAGCCGCGTGGGATCGCTGGCCAGCTGCGTGTTCACCGCGATGCGCCCGGCAAGGCCGGTCATCTGCGAGCCCGACGCCGTGATCGCGCCGGTGTAGAGCGCCTGCCCGCCGTCGGTGAAGACCGCCAGTTGCGGGTTGCCCGAGGTCAGCGACGAGATCGTCTTGGTGGTCGAGGCCGAATTGACCTTGGCAAGGCCGGTGTTGTCGTCGGTCACCCGCAGCGTCGTGGCGGTTGCCGGCGCAGGAGCCGCGGAGAACGTCAGGTGCGAGCCTGACAGCGCGGAGTTGAGCGCGGAGGCAATCGCGGCCACGCCGCCGGAAAAGTTGACGCCCACCCGCATCGGATTGGCATTGGTGGCATTCTGGAGCGGCAGCGCCGCCGGATCGGTCACGTTGACCAGCGTGACCTGGCGCTGGGTGTTGGTGGTCGTGTCCGTGTAGGTGATGTTGACCGTGTTGCCCGGCTGCGCGCCGGCAACGTCCAGGTCGAACCCGGCCGGCGGGCCGGACACGGTGCTGCCGGCCGTGGTCTTGTCCGACAGCGCGCTCGACATCGTCGCGGCAAGCTGGTCGATCTGGGTCTGCGCCTGCACCAGCGTCTGGTCGCGCAGCTTGAGATCGGCCGCGATCTGGCCGGACGAGACCACATTGTTGGCGACGACGTCGACCTTCGAGCCGTTCGGCAGGACGATGTTGAACGCGCCGACGCCCGACTTGGCCGGATCGATGTTGTAGAGCGAGGTCGCCGACAGCGCGCCGGCGGACGCAAAGGAGAATTGCGAGGCGAGCCCGGCACCGACGAGCTGGATGCCTGTCGTGGTGTAGATGTTGGCCTGGTTGGAGCCGTCGGTGGTGACGCGCACGTCGACATATTTCGACAGCGTGTTGATGGCCTGGTCGCGCTGGTCCATCAGCGTCGCGGCGGACGGATCGGTGGCCGACAGGCCCTGGAGCTTGGTGTTGATGTCGGCGATCTGGTTCATCGCCGCGTTGGCCTGCTGCGCCGAGGTGCCGAGATCCTGCTCGACGTTGGAGCGCAGCGACTGGATGCCCTTGGTGGTGACGTTGAGCTGCTGCGCCAGCGCCTGCGCCGCGCCAAGGGCAACCGTCTGCGCCGACGACGAGCCCGCGCTGGTCGACAACGCCTGCAACGCCGTGGTGAAATTGTTCAGCGCGGTTTCGAGCGTGCCGCTGTTGCCGGGCGTGCCATAGACATTCTGATGCTGCTTCAGGATGTTGGCCATCTGGTCGGCATAGCCGCTGCCGCCGGTCTCGGTGCGCAGCTGGTTTTGCACGAAGGTGTCGAGCTCGCGGCTGACACCGGTCGTCATCGCCGTCGAGCCGAAGTCGCCGGTGGTGACCTCGATCTGGTTCGGCGTCTGGACGATGTAACCCGGCGTCTGCGAATTCGCGACGTTCGAGGAGACGATCGAGAGCGCGGCCTGGTTGGCACGCAGACCGCTCATCGCACTGGCGAGGGCTGAACTCAAACCCATGTCACTGGCCGCCTTTGGTTACGTCACGCGCCGATCAGCGCAATACGTTCAGGAGGTCCTGCACCATCGAATTCGCCGTCGTGATCACCTTGGTGTTGGCCGAATAGGCCTGCTGGGTCACGATCAGCTTGGTGAACTCGTCGGCGATGTCGGTGTTCGAGCCTTCCAGCGACGAGCCGCTGATGGTGCCCGAAGCGCCGTCGATCGCAGGTCCCGACTGTTCGGTCGCGGCATAAGCGCCGCCATCGAGCGCCTTGAGGTAGTTGGTGCCGTTGAAGTGCGACAACGAGACCTGCGCGAGGTCGAGGTTCTGGCCGTTGGAGAAGGTACCGACCACGAGGCCGTTGTTGTTGACGGCGACCGAGCGGAGCTGACCCGCGGCGTAGCCGTTCTGGGTGATGGTGTTGATCGTCACCGCACCGCTGGTGCTGGCGTATTGCGTCAGACCGCCCTGAGAGATGTTGAAGKCGACCGAGCCGAGCGACTGGCCGCTGACGCTGACATTGTTGATGGTGATGCCCGAGCTGCTCGGCGAGGTCAGCGAGCCGTCGGCGGCGAAGGTGAAGGCCTGCCCGGTATTGACCCAGCCGACCGTCGTGCCGGTCGCATTCGGATCGGTCTGGTAGAACAGGTTCCAGGTATCGGAATGGCCGGTGCCCAGCGAGGCGCTGTCGGTCTTGGCCCAACGCATCTGCAGGTTCACCGGCGTGCCCGCGGCGTTGTAGGCGGTGACGGCACCGCCGCTGATCGATTCCTTGGTGAAGGTCGCGATGTCATTGCCGATCACGCCGCCGGTGCCGGCCGTGCCGCCACCGCCGCGGTTCTTGGTGACGGTCGAGGTGAAGCCGAGCGCGGCGAAGGCGCTGCTGTTGTTGCTCGTCACCGTCAAAGTGGGATTGGCGATACCGGTATTCAGGGTGATCACGCCGTTGCTGATCGAAGAACCGCTCGCACCGCTGAGCGCGTCGATCTTCTGGAGCAGGGTCGCGATGTCGTCAGTAACGTTGATCAGGTTCGGGGTCGAACTGCTAGCGCCGGAGGTCACGAAGGTGAGGGTATTGGCGCCTGCCGTGCCGTTGACCTGGATATAGTTGCCGGCCACGAAGGGCGTCGAGAGGACTTCCGCCTGGCCGGGCTGCGCGGTGCCGCCGAGCTGTGTCGCAGCTGTAATCGCGGGGGTGGACAGCACGTTACCACCGCGCGTCACGCTGCTGACGCCGAGCAAGCTTGCCGCAGTGCCGCCGATCGTGACGTCGGCTGTGGTGTTGGTCGTGATCTGGATGTTACCGCCCGCGGTCATTGTCGCGGTGGCGGGGGCGCCACCGGCGCCCAGGGTGATCGCATTCAGGATGTCCGACATCTTTGCGCCGGTCGGCGAGAGCAAGCCGATCGTGGTGGTGCTGCCGCTCGTCGAGGCGCCGGAAACAGTGGGGTCAAAGTTGATGGTCTGGCCGTTGACCGTCAGCGTCTTGTTGGCCAGGTTGGTGAGAAGGCTGGTGTTGAGATGCGGGGACACGGCGGAATCGAGCGACGTGGCGCCAGTTGCCGCCGCCGAAGCGCTGTCCTGCAGCGTCACCGTGCCGGTCGCGGTCGTCGCCGTATAGGCCGAGCGCAGATTGCCGGTGGCCGCTGCGCCGGAGACCGTCGCATTCGTATAGGGCGGCGGCGGCGTGCCGATGATCAGCGGGTTGGCGGCGAAATCGGACGGGTTCAGGCCGCCGGCCGCCAGCAGCGTGCCGCTCGCCGCGGTCGAGCTCGCCGCCGTGTTCGGCACGCTCGGCAGGTTCGCGGCGTACTGGATCGAGGTGGTCGCCTGGGCCGGGATGAAGTTGTTCTGGAATTTCAGGACTGTCGCCACGTTACCGGTCGGGTTGCCGGTCTTGGGATCGACCGTGGTGCCCATCAGATAATAGCCGGCGCCGTTGACCAGATTGCCGTTGGCATTGAGCTGGAAGTCGCCGCGGCGGGTGTAGTAGGTGACGCCGCTGAACACCGGAACGTTGTCGACGACGCCGGTCGCCTTCTGGATCGAGAAGAAGCCGTCGCCGGTGATCGCCATGTTGGTGGCGACGGTGGAGGACGAGATCGTGCCCTGCGTGGTGATGGTGGCCTTCGCATTGGCCGTCACGCCGCCCGCGACCTGCTTGCTCGGCACCGAGGCGTCGGGAATGAGATCGACGAAGCTGGTCCCGATGCCCTTGTAACCGGTGGTGGATGAGTTCGCGATGTTGCCGGAGATGTTCTGAAGCGCGTAGGACTGCGCCTGCAGGCCACCCACCGAGGTGTTCATTGCATCGAAGATACCCATAACTTTGTCTCCAAATCCGATCTCGGCGGCCGGTCGACCAGGGCCGCAGTCGGGGGAGACAGTCGCAAGGGCTATGCCAATGCGGGTATTCTCATAAAATCAATGACTTAAATAGAAAGGCCCCGATCGGATGACCGGGGCACAATTGCCGGGCCGGCAACAATTGCCGGGATGAAACCTAGGTTGCGGATGCAGCGGCAGGGTGGAACACCAGCCCAAAACCGTCGATGCAGTAGCGCAGTCCGGTCGGCTTCGGACCGTCATCGAAGACGTGGCCGAGATGCCCGCCGCAGCGCCGGCAATGCACCTCGGTGCGGAGCATGCCAAAGGTGCGGTCCTCGGTCTTGCCGACATTGCCCTCGATCGGCTGATAGAAGCTCGGCCAGCCCGTCCCGCTCTCGAACTTGGTGTCGGAGGAGAACAGCGGCAGGTCGCAGCCGGCGCAGGCGAAGATGCCCTTGCGGTGCTCCTTCAAAAGCGGGCTGGAGCCCGGCCGTTCGGTACCCTCCTTACGCAGAATTTCATATTGCTGCGGCGTCAGCTGGGCGCGCCACTCGGCGTCCGTCTTCTCGATCTCGAATTTCTGCGCGGCCTTCTCGCCGGCCTCGGCAGGCGTTCCTGTCAGCCAGCGGAAGGCCGAAAGGCCGAACAGGCCGGCGACAGTCGTTAGCAGGATGCGGCGGTCAAACATCTCATTCTCCGTGCGGGAGGAGTCCACGCCCTGAGATACGGGTTCTAACGAACGACGTTACACGTCCAGGGGCGATTTTTCTCAACTTATTGCGAGATGCTGACGTCGTGCGAGGCCGGTTCCACGCCCTCGGCCACGGGTTTCGG
>NZ_JBFUES010000381.1:0-6684 GCF_056403875.1 Bradyrhizobium sp. P2_E8 | reverse complement strand
CAGGATCTCGATCACCGGATCACCCGTTCGATCTCGAAGCGGATCGTATCGCCCGGCGCGAGTGCTGCTGGCGTCGGCCAGGACGGATCGAAGAAGGTCCAGCTCGTATGCCCGATGGCGTGCCAGCCGCTCGGCCCGGGGGAGGCGGAGACACCGGTCTGCGATCCGCCGATCGAGACCGAGCCGCCCGCGGAGCGTTGCAGCGGCGTCTGACGGCGCGGCATGGTGATGCGTCGATCCATGCCGCCCAGATAGCAATAGCCGGGATGGCTGCCGAGCGCGAACACCGTGTAGAGCGGGGCGGCGTGGATCGAGACCACGTCGTCGACAGACAGGCCGCAATGATCGGCGACGGACTGAAGAGACGATCCGATCTCGCCGCCATAGGTGACCGGCAACCTGATCTCGCGCCCGCCGATCGTGAGGCCTTCCGCCGCGTCCCAACCGTCGTTGAGAGCGGCGATCAAGGCGTCCAGCTCGCGCGGAGGGGTTGCGAAGGTCAGCATCAAATTGGTGATGCCGGGAATGGCCTCGCGGATCCCTGGCCATTTCGATGCAGTGGCCGCCAGCGACCAGATGCGCCGCTGGTGCGGCAGGTCGAATGCGCCGGGTGCCTCGAACAGGAGGGCCGATGTCCCGAGCAGGCTGATCCGCGGTCGGTCTGGGGCCGTCATGGCGCGGCCGCCCGCGCATTCATCCAGTGCTCGAGATGGTGGATGTCGTAGCCGCCACGGCAAAACACAGGATCGGCGAGGATCGCCTGATGCAACGGCACATTGGTTCGGATGCCTTCGGCGCGTAGCTCGGACAAGGCGACGCGCGCACGCGCCACAGCTTCCTCGCGGCAGCCACCATGAGCGATGAGCTTGCCGATCAGCGAGTCATAGTGCCGGGGAACGGTGGCTCCGGCGGTGATATGCGAATCGACGCGGATGCCGATGCCGCCGGGAACATCCCAGCGCGTCACCATGCCGGGCGAGGGAGCGAAGGTGGTGGGGTCTTCGGCATTGATGCGGAATTCAATGGCATGGCCCACACGTGCGATGTCGCCTTGCGCGATGCCCAACGGCTCGCCTTGCGCGATGCGGATCTGCGCCTTGACGATGTCGATCCCCGTCGTGGCCTCGGTGACGGGATGCTCCACCTGGACGCGCGTGTTCATTTCGATGAAGAAGAATTGGCCGTTCTCGTAGAGGAATTCGAAAGTGCCGGCGCCGCGATAGCCGATCCGCCGGCAGGCCTCGACGCAGCTTGCGCCCACCCGCTCGATCAGAGCGCGATCGATGCCGGGCGCGGGGGCTTCCTCGACCACCTTCTGGTTCCTGCGCTGAAGCGAGCAGTCGCGGTCGCCGAGCCAGAGATGATTGTCATGCTGATCGCACAACACTTGAATCTCGATATGGCGGGGCGTTTCGAGGAATTTCTCGATGTAGACCGCAGCGTTCTTGAAGGCCTTGCTGGCTTCCGCTCGGGTCAGCGCCAGCGCGTCGTCCAGCGCGCCTTCGCTGCGCACGATCCGCATACCGCGTCCGYCGCCGCCACCGGCGGCCTTGATGATGACGGGGTATCCGATGTCCCGCGCGATCGCGAGCACCTCGGACGGATCCTCCGGCAGGGCGCTGTCCGGCCCGGGTACGCAAGGCACGCCCGCCAGCCGCATCGCGCGCTTGGCCGCGACCTTGTCGCCCATGGTCCGAATACAATCCGCCGGCGGGCCGATGAAGGCGAGGCCGGCGCGCGCGACCCGATCGGCGAACTCCGCACTCTCCGAAAGGAATCCGTAACCCGGGTGGATCGCCTGGGCGCCGCTGACCTCGGCTGCGAGCAGGATCGCCGCAACGTTGAGATAGGTGCTGCTTGCCGGCGCCGGCCCGATGCAGAGTGCCTCATCGGCAAGTGCGACATAGCGTGCGTCGCGATCCGCCTCCGAGTGAATGACGACCGTCTTGAGACCCATCGCCCGACAGGCGCGCTGGATGCGAAGCGCGATCTCGCCCCGGTTGGCGATCAGGACCTTGTCGAACATCAGGATGAACCCGCCGGCCCAATCCGGAACAGAGCCCGCCCGGCCTCGATCTCCTGACCATCCTCTGCGAGGATCGCAAGCACGACGCCGGGCGCCTCAGCGGCGATGTCGATGAAGGTCTTCATCGCTTCGATGATGCAGATCTTCTGCCCGGCCTCGATCCGCGTGCCGACCTCGACCAGCGGCGGCTCGTCCGGCGCCGCAGCCCGGTAGAAGATGCCATGCATCGGCGCCGGCACCACGATGTCGGCGGCAGCCTCGGGAGCTGGGCTGTCCTGATGATCGAGAGCAGGGGCCTCGACCGCGACCCGGTTTGCAGGCGGAGCCAGGGCCGCAGGCGCGCGCTTGAGGATGCGGATGCGGGTGCCGTTCTGCGTGAGGTCCAGCTCGGCGATGGAGGAACGCGTAACGAGATCGACGAGTTGTTCGATTTTGGAGAGGTCCACGGTCACGCTCCGCGTTGACGGCCTGTCGAGTTCGGGGCGTTCATGCGTCACTCGGCCGGCGGCCGGCTCTTCTGTGCAAAATTGAGGCCGCCGACGACCTGCTGGGTCGGCAGGACTTCCATGAAGGCGACATTCATGCGTGCCGGCGATCCAACCGCGAATGCGATCGAATTGGCGATGTCCTCGGGCTGAAGCGAATCATAATCGTCGAAGAAGCGGCGTTTGGCTTCGGCGAGGTCACCAAGCAGCCGGCCGAAAACCTCGGTCTCGACCCGGGCCGGCGATATCTCGGTGACGCGAACCCTGGTCCCGTAGAGGTCGACGCGCAGTTGCTGCGACAGCGAGTGAATGCCAGCCTTCGTGGCGTGATACACGGTGTTTCCGCCACCGAACGCGTAGTGACCTGCGATCGAGGAGATGTTGACGACATGGCCGCGGTCGCGGCGCGCCATGCCCGGCACGATCAGCCGCGTCAGATGCAGGACCGCGCGCAAATTGACGTCGATGAGGGCGTCGACATCCTCTGCCGTCGTGTCCAGAATATTGCCGCGGCGGGACTGGCCGGCGTTGTTGACCAGGACGTCGAACTCAGCCGACTTCGCCAATGCCGCAAGCGCATCGAGGTCGCTGATGTCCACGGCGCAGGGGCGGCAACCGGTCTCCGTAGATAAGGCGCTGAGGCGAGCAGCGTCGCGGGCCACGGCGTAGACCTCGAGCCCTTCTGCACTCAGGCGGCGAACCGTCGCAGCCCCTATTCCGGAGGATGCGCCCGTCACCAGGGCCGTCCGATAGTCCGAAAATCCCATCCGCGAGGGCTCCTCTGCTACCGTCCAACCCGCTGGTGGCGTCGGCTGCAACGCGAGCGGCGGACGAGTTCAGCACTAGCTATAGGCCCCTCAGGTTCCCAGTGGTAAGAACAATTCCTTCTGATCCCATAGCTTCAGCCTATTGCTGCTGCATTGCTCCCTGCCTGGATATCCGGAGAGGCCGTATTGGATACGAAACGTTTGGAGGCCTTCATCAAGGTCGTGGATCTCGGCAGCATGACGAGCGCGGCGAAGGTGCTGAATGTTGCGCAGCCGGCACTGAGTCAGCACATTGCGAGCCTGGAGGCGGATTTCAAGTGCAAGCTGCTCGACCGCAGCGCCCGCGGGGTCAAGCCCACCGAGGCCGGACGAATCCTCTACCGCTATTCCAAGTCGATCCAGCGGCAGATTGAAGAAGCCAGGCGCACCATTCTGGACAACAAGCCGGAGCTGACCGGCRACGTCACGATCGGTCTGGCCCCGCTCAGTTCGGCGGCGTTGCTGGCGACCCCATTGCTCACGCAGATCCGCGAACGCTATCCCGGCATCGTGCCGCACATTTATGACAGCTCCGGGGTCATGCTCAGCGAGATGATGCTGAAGGGGAGCATGGACATGGCTGTCCTTTACGGCGAGCGCCCGGTGACCGGCCTCGATTACAAGCCGCTGATGCGCGAATACTTCTATCTTGTCGCGCCCCGCGGCATGTATCCGGAGCAGATGCCGCCGGAGGAGGTCTCGGCGGCGGAGGTCGCACAATTCGACCTGCTTCTGCCATATCGGGAGTCCTTCCTGCGACAGACCGTGGAGCGGGTCTGCGCCGAGGTGGGCCTCCGCCCGCGCATCGTCGCCGAGATCCACTCCCAGTCGACCCTGTCTTCGGCGATTGCAGCCGGAGTGGGGGCGGCTGTGCTGCCCATGTCGATCGCAAAGGAGTTGCCGAACCTCGACGAACTCTGCATTCGGCGGATCAACGCGCCGTCGGCCTCGCAACAGATGTCGCTATGCATTTCCGACAATGCCGCGTTGTCCGACGCCGCATTCGCCGTCTACAAGATCCTGCTCGAGATCATCGTCAAGACCTGGGGGCCGTTCGAGGCCCAGCTCGGCTCGGTTGTCATCGCCCCGGGTGGCCCAGCATCGCCTCCGGATGAGCCGAAGGACGAGCCATAACGAAACACGATGCGGCAATCCTAAAATCTGAGTTTGCCGCCCTAAGGCGGTTGGTTATGGAGGTGTAACAAAGATCGCGACCGCAAGGGGGTTACCATGGTGCATGTAATCAGGACATTCGATCGGCCCGCCGCCGAGCTTGTCGAGCGCATCAAGAAGTTTCCTCCGTCCACCCTTCACGAAGCGCAGGGACGATCGGGTGCGCTGACCTTCCGCATCAAGCCGATCTATTCCGGGATGCGCGCTTGCGGACCGGCGCTGACGGTGAGCTGCCATCCCGGCGACAACATGATGTTGATCACGGCGATTTCGTTGGCAAAGCCGGGCGACGTGCTCGTGGTGAGCGCGGGCGATCATCCCGAGCAGGGCGGCTTCGGCGAGGTGCTGGCGACGGCCTGCGTCGCCAAGGGCATCGTTGGCCTGGTCACGGATGCCGGCGTTCGCGATGGCCTTGCCGTGCGCGACACCGGCTTCAACGTCTTCTCCTACGGCCTGTGCATGAAGGGCACCGTCAAGGAGACCCTCGGCACTATCAATCAACCGATCGTCATCGGCGGGATCGCCGTCCGCCCCGGCGACATCGTGAGCGCCGATGACGATGGCGTCGTCATCGTGCCGAAGGAGAACATCGCCGACGTCTGCGTCAAGTCGGCGGCGCGCGAGGACAAGGAAGCCGACGTGATGAAAGCGCTCAAGGCCGGCGGGAACATCCTCGAGCTGTCCGGCATCGGCAAGGTGCTGGAATCCAAGGGCTGTACCTTCACCTGAGCGATCAGGCGACGCAGGCGCGCAACAACAGGAAAACGAGTGTCAGCCATTCTCGGCWCSGGCGAGCACCGCTACCGCGTCGTCGACAATTGGGCGAAACTGCCGGATGGCTGGCAGCTCACCGACGTCGCYTCCGTCGCGGTCGACAGCCGCGACCGCATCTACGTCTTCAACCGCGGCGCCCATCCGATGGTGGTGCTCGACCGCGACGGCGATTTCCTGCGCAGCTGGGGTGAGGGCTGTTCTCCCGCGCGCACGGCCTGCACATCGACGCCGAMGACAACCTCTAYTGCACCGATGACGGCGACCACACCGTGCGMAARTGCACCACYGASGGCAAGGTGCTRCTGACGATCGGTGWTCCCGAAAAGMCSGCGCCGTTCATGAGCGGCGAKCCSTTCCAYCGCTGCACCCAYACSGCGCTGTCSCCKARGGGWGARATCTACGTCTCCGACGGCTAYGGCAATGCCCGCATCCACAAATTCACGCCGGACGGCAGACTGATCAATAGCTGGGGCGCGCCCGGCACCGATCCCGGCTAGTTCAACATCGTACATAATATCGTCACCGACGCCGATGGTTGGGTCTAYGTCGCCGACCGCGAGAACCATCGCGTGCAGGTGTTCRACGGCRASGGCAARTACGAGRCGCAGTGGAACAAYCTGCACCGGCCSTGCGCGCTGTGCTGCTGCGGYGGSGSYAAGAGCCCGAYCTTCGTGATCGGCGAGCTCGGCCCTGCCATGCCGGTCAACCGCAAKGTKCCCAATCTCGGCCCGCGSYTGTCGATCGTGGACGCCAAGGGMAAKCGYATCGCGCGKCTCGGCGGCGAGGATGGCCCCGGTCTTGCGAGCGGACTCGCGCCGCATGGCATTGCGCTGGATTCCAAAGGCGACAAGTATGTCGGCGAGGTCGGCGTGACCRACTGGAAGACTAATTTTCCTGACGAGGACATGCCGACCGTGGTTCGCACCACGCGCTGCTTGCAGAAGCTGCAGCGCGTGGCGGAGGTGCCTCGCTAGAGGGCGATCTGGCTAGCCGATCATCGCTGGGGAAGGTTCGATTGGAGCAGACGGCCGACGCATAAGTGCGGCATAAGAACGCGAATTATACTCACATCGCTCGATGAGTATAACCGAGCCGATCTCGTCAACCTGTATGCCAGGAAGATCCAGGATGCACGTTATGCGATCGTCGCGTGCAATTTCGCACGTGTGTGCAAGGCCGTGTGCACCGAGATTCCGAAAAGCCGATTTCCGCTTCCATTTTGTGCACATATCGTCCTAGAAGAACCGATCGGCGACAGCTTGATCAAGCAGATTTTTCAATCGGTCCAATCACGCTTAGGATCGGTCGAAGTCAAAATATATCAATGGAATGAAGGAATTAGATCGAAAATTCGCCACGTCGCCCATGATGGATTGGAGCGAGAGTTCAATATTCTCAGCTAGATGGGCGCTATGCCAAT
>NZ_JBFUES010000380.1:0-6684 GCF_056403875.1 Bradyrhizobium sp. P2_E8 | reverse complement strand
GTGGCGGGCATGGAAGATTCCCCTGCCCGCGCTGGTGAGCGCGCATCCCTATGGCACGCTGTGCAGCCCGCTGATCGACCGCGACGCTCCGATCGAGGCGGCGACGCGCCTGTTGCAGCAGGCGCGCGAGGCCGGTGCCCATGCGCTCGTGCTGAACGACGTCGCGCTCGACGGCGCGGCGATGGCCTCGCTATATCAGGTCCTGAATCGTGATGGCCTGAAGCCGCGTGTCCTCAGCTCCTACATCCGCGCCAGCCTCGACGCGACGCAGGACGGCGACACGCTGCTGCGCGACGCTCTGGGCACCAAAAAGCTCAAGGAGTTGCGCCGCCTGCGCCATCGGCTCGAAGAGCACGGCCCCGTCGTGTTCGAGGTCGCGCGCCGGCCTGACGAAATCGGGCCCGCACTCGAAACATTCTTGCAACTCGAAGCCAGCGGCTGGAAGGGCAAGCGCGGCACCGCGCTGATCCAGCATGCGGGCGATGCGGCCTTCATCCGCCGCGCGGTGCCGGCGCTGGCAGAGACCGCACAATGCGAGATCGTCAGCCTGCGCGCCGGCACGATTCCGGTAGCCGCCGGCATCGTGCTGCGCCATCAGGACCGCGCCTTCTTCTTCAAGCTCGGCATCGACGAAGGCTTTGCAAGATATTCGCCCGGCGTGCAGCTCACGCTCGACCTCACCCGCCACCTCTGCGCCGACCCCGCCATCGCCAGCGCGGATTCCATGGCGAGCGCCGACCACCCCATGATCAACCCGATCTGGCGGGGACGCTTCGCAATCGGTGACGTGCTGATCCCGCTGCGGCGGAACGACCCGGTCGTGGCGCTCATTCACGCAGCACTGGTCGGTCTCAACGTCGCGCGCGAGGCCGCGCGACGCGTGGTCCGCCGCCTCCGCAAATAAGCGAAACCTACTCCGCCGCCTGCGCGTTGATCTCCGCCGAGACCTCGCGGATGGCGCGGGCGAGCAGGTTCGGATCCTGCGCGCCGGAGACGGCGTATTTCTGCGCGAAGACGTAGGTCGGCACGCCGGAGATGCCCTTCTCGGCGGCTTCCTGCGCGTCGGCCGAGACGCGCGCGACGTCCTCGTCGGTGGCAAGGCGCCGGCGCACGTCGTCGGCGTCGAGACCGACATCGACGGCCGCCTGCACCAGCACGTTCACATCGGTGAGGTCGCCGCCATCGCGGAAGTACAGCTCCATCAGGCGCTGCTTCATCTCGGGCGCCTTGCCGATCGCTTCGGCCCACAGAATCAGGCGATGGCAGTCGGTCGTGTTGGGCTGACGCGCCACCAGCTCCGGCTTGTAGACGAGGCCCTCCTCGCTGGCAGCCGCGACGACGCGCCCCGCAATGCCCTTATAGGCCTCGACCGAGCCGAACTTCTTGGTGAGATAGTCCTCGCGGCTGATGCCCTCGCGCGGCACCCAGGGATTGAGGAAGAAGGGACGGAAATTCAGCTTGACCGGAACGTCGGGCACGAGCGCCAGCGCGCTCTCGATGCGGTGCTTTCCGATATAGCACCAGGGGCACACCACGTCGGAGACGACGTCGATCTGGAGCGGTTTCAGCGTGCTCATGTCAGGCGCCTCCTTCGGGCACTTCAAGGGTTCGCCCAAAGATAGGCAGAACCCGGGCCGAGGCAAGGGCGCTAGCTCATAGCTGCTGCCATCTGCTTCAACCGCTCGGCGGTGCGCTCGTCGGCCGGAAAGAACGTCTCCAGCGCAAGCTCCGAGAGGGTGATGTCCACGGGCGTGCCGAACACCATGGTGGTGGAGAAGAAACTAAGTATCTCCCCCTCGTGGCGCAGCTTGAAGGGGATGGCGACATTGTCGCTCGACAGCGGCGCCGATCGTGCCGGGATCGGGTAGCGCTTGAGGTCGTTGTAGAGCTTGATCAGCTCCGGATCGGCCGTTGCTTCGCATTGCCGGTGCAGCCGCTCCAGAAGATGCCCGCACCACTCCGCGAGATTGACCGTGCGCGGCGCCAGCGCCTCGGGATGGAAAGCGAGCCGCAGCACGTTGAAGGGCTGGCCGAGCAGCCGCTGCGGAATGCCGTCGAGGAGCGGCGCCACCATGCGGTTGGCGGAGACCAGGTTCCAGTGCCGGTCCACCGCAAGCGCGGGATTGGGCTCGTGCGCCCTGAGGACGAGGTCGATCGCCTGGCGGGCTGATTTCAAGGCGGGATCCTCCAGCGGGCGCTGCGGAAACGCCGGCGCAAAGCCGGCGGAGACCAGCAGCACGTTGCGTTCGCGCAAGGGCACGTCGAGACGCTCGGCGAGCCTCAGCACCATGTCGCGCGAGGGCGCGGCGCGGCCGGTCTCGACGAAGCTCAGATGCCGCGCCGAGATCTCGGCCTCGCCCGCCAGATCGAGCTGGCTCATGCGGCGGCGCTGCCGCCATTCGCGCAAATGGTCACCGATATGGATTGGCTGGCTGCGTTCGGTCTGTGCCGTGGATGCATGTGCGTTCATGGTCGAAAACCTAGCATGCGGGGTTCATCCGTTCCATTACCCGCGAGGTAATGGATATGGGCATGTACCCACATGAAACAATTGAATTCATTTTTCGCTGGGGAATAGCGTCGATGTCCCTAAAGGGACCGGTGCACGTACCCGCGATAAAAGGGACAAGGCGCGAAATGCGGTCCGGTTTTGCGCAGGACCGGCGAAAGCACTATTTCAAGATCGCCTCACCTCATCGAAATCGTGATTGTGCTGAGATTGGCGGCGAACTCCATGCCCGCCTTGGGGCCTTGCAGCACGATGGTCACGCCCTTTTCGTTGCGCAGGTGGACGCCATTGATGCCGCCGACCAGGGCAGCGCCGCCGCCGACCGAACTGTAAGTCCCGGCGAAGTCGCCGACCTCGCGGATGCCCGAGGCCCGGCCATCGAGCCGGCCGATGGTCGCGCCGGCCGTGATGCCAAAACTCACGCCGGATACGTTGAACGGATAATCGCGACCACGATAGGTCAAGACGCCGTTGCCCACGCCACCGCCGATCAGCAGGCCCGCTTTCACGATCTTGACCCGGACCTGACCGCTCGCCTGCCCAAACGACGGCGTCGCCGGAATGGCGAACGCGAGCAGTGCGATCGCCATCAAGCAAACGGCGATCGCGCGCGGCCGAGCTCGCCTGCTCTCAGGGTTTTGCGGCATCGACCTTCTTCCAGGTCTGGTCCGGATCGAACAGCGTGGTGCGCTGGGCGATAGACTCGGTGCGCTCTCCCAAATCCTTCTGGTAGACGGTGCCAGCATGATTGACCAGGAAGGTCATGACGCCGGAATTGCCGTATTCGGCTGGCCAGGCGATCAGCGCGAAACCACCGATCATCTTGCCCTTGACGACGTAGTTGAGARCACCGCCGGGCGCATCCGATCCCTGCCCCTTCAGGATACGGAAATAGTATCCATGATATGGGCTCGGCCCTACACTTCCGGCCTTGTAGCCTTCGGCCGAGGCGTCCGCCGCCAGTGCACCGAGTGGGCTCGGGTCGCTGTCGTCGCGCCAGAACAGGCCGTCCTTCTTGCCCGGGCTGCTGACGATGCGTTGCGCATAGACGCCAACGCCCTCACCACGATCCTTCTCGGCATATTCATTCTGGGCATCGACATAGGCGAGCGCGGTCTGGATCGCGTCGAGCTCGTTACGGCCGATGCGACGATAGAGAACCTCGATCCGTCCCTCGGCCGTGTCGAATTCCCAGCCGCTCTTTGCATTGACGAGTGGAATTGGGAACGGGAAGTCGTCCGGCCCCAGCATCAGCGTGGCCTTCTTGTTGCCTTCCGCCTTGATCGAATGCTTGGCATCATACATCGACGTGAAGCGCTGGCGTATGTCTGCATCGGCGACCTCGTCGCCGGACGAGACGATGTCGTCGGCAGCCCTGCCGAGCACCTTGAGAATATCGCCCGGACCGCTCTTGACCGCTGCGGCAAGAGCTGCCGCTGCATCCTCGGGCGTAGAAAAGGATTGCTGCGCAAGCGCGGTCGAACCCAGCAGCACCAGCGCCATGATGCCCGGCAACGCCGCGCGATGAAGTGACTTCAGACCGATCATGGCGTGATCTCCGCGGGGATCCTCGCACCGCCGGCGAGCCAATCGCTGTAGGTGCGGAATTTCAATCCGAGCTTCTCGTAGAAGACAACCAGGTAACCGTCGTTGCCGCGGGCCACCGCCTCCGGGTTCACGCGTTCGACCTCCTGCGCCATGACACCGACATAGGCCTTGTTGCTGCCGAGATAGCTGAAGCGGTAATAGCCGAGCCCGTTGGCGAGATAGCCGAGCAAGACGACGTCGTGCTTCAACGCAATATCGGAACGCCGGCCGCCGCCGCCTCCCCGTCCGCCGCCACCGCCGCCTCGGAAGCCGCCTCCGGCAGACATGCCGCCACCGCCACGCCCGGCGAAGCTCGGCCCACCGCCACCGCGGGGCATGCTCGCCATGCTCGACCGCCCGCGGGCGGACGCCGCTGCAGCCGCTCTGCCAGAGGAAACGTTCATGGCACCGCCGCGGCTGCCTCCACCACCGCGATTGGCAGAAGCTGCGCGATTGCCGCCAGCGGCGCCGCCGCGGTTGGCGGCCTTGGCGCGGTCGCCACCACCCTTGGCTCGATCGCCTCCGCCCTTCGCACTCCCCTTGGCGCGATCCGCAGCGCCGGCGCGATCGCCGCCACCGGGCCGGTCCCGCGTACCCGCACGGTCGCCGGCGCGGTCACCCGCTCGATCTCCTGCACGATCGCCCGCTCGATCAGCTGCACCGGCGCCCGGTCGATCCTTGAGGACCTGCTGGCCATCGCGGCCGCGAAAGTCCATCCGGTCCGCGGCGCCCGCCTTCAGATTGTTGTTGCCAAAACGCTGCTGAACATTGGTGTTGTTGTAGCGCACGCCCTGGCGGTGCGCCGGATTGTGCTGCCAGCCATTTGCGATGTTGGTGGTCCGGTGATTGACATAGACGTTGCGGTTGCCCCAGTTGCAGCCGCCGCCCCAGTAATTGCCCCAGCGTCCGATCGCCCAGGCGGTCCCAAACGCGAGACCCGCCGCGACCACGCCTGCGCCGATATAGGACGGATAGCCGAAGTAATATGGCGGGTACTCCGCGTAGGGCCAGTCCCCGTAAACGGCGGCTGGCTCGTAGTACGGCACGTACATCGTTCCCGGCTCGGCCGGTTCGATGACGACCACCTGCCTGTTTTCCTGCGTCTGAACACTGACCTTCTGCTGCTTGGTCGTGACGAGCTTCTTGTTGTCATAGGCCTTGGTGCGCAATCGCTGGATCGCATCCATCACGTCCGGCTGCTGCGCGAGCACGGCGTCACCCAGGCTCTTGGTCCAATCGAGCTTGTCATTCATCATCGTCAGAACGTCCGCCGTGCTGGCGAGCGCCTTGACGCTGTCGTCCCAGGCCTGCTTCTCGACCTCGGTCTTGAGCGCATCGCCCTTCAGCGACTTGTGTTCTTTCAGCCAGCGATCGGCCTGCACGACTTCCAGCGGATAGGTCGACGCGGCCAGCACATTGGCCAGCAACTCGTCAGGATAGAGCGCGATCGGCGCCACCAGCGCTTCGAGCTGCTCGGGCTTCAGGAGTTCGGCGCTTGGCGGAGCCTGGCTTGCCGGCTGCGCCTGAGCGGTTGGAGCAGCAGGTTTGTCGGCCGTCTGCGCCGAGGCGACGGCCGGGATGGCCATCAAAAGCGCGAGCGCCATCACGGTCCTGGCACAACGRAGCATCATACCCTCCATCGGAGTCACCCTTTGGAGGATCGATCCGCGGCCCGATCGTTCTTTGACAAAGATCAAGGGAAATGGCTGAGCCCGGTTGCGTTAATCGTACTGCTGCAACGCGAAAGCCTAGCGCGCGATCGGGAGCTTGATCTTGAACAGCGCCCCGCCGGAGGGCGCGTTCTCGGCGGAAATCGTGCCATGGTGCGCCTCGACGATGGTCCGGGCGATCGCCAGGCCCATGCCCATGCCCTGCGGCTTGGTGGTGAAAAACGGATTGAAAATGCTGTTGAGATCATCCATCGCGATGCCTCCGCCGGTGTCAGCGATCCGGATCTCCGCCCAGGCACCGGAAACGTTCGTCGTTACACTGATTTCGCGTTTGCCGGCCTGAATTTCGGACATCGCGTCCAAGGCATTGACAATGAGATTGAGCACAACCTGCTGGAGGTGAATCGGATCGCCCCGGACGTAAAGTTCGGCCGTCACCGGAACGTAGTTCAACACGACGCCTCGTCCCTTGGCCACATCTGCGACGAACCCGATGACATCCCCCACGGTATCGTTCAGTTCGATGTATCGAAGTTCAAAGGGCGTCTTTTTCAGCATGCTGCGCAGCCGTCGGATCACTTCGCTCGCCCGGTGATCGTCGCGCCTGATGTCGGCCAGGATGGCTCTGAGTTCATCGAGGTTCGGCGAGGCGCTCTTCAGCATGAGCTCCGCTGTCTCGGCGTTGGTCAGGATCGCGCCGAGCGGCTGGTTCAGCTCGTGCGCGATGGAGGTCGTCATCTCGCCGGCGGCCGCATAGCGGCTGAGATGCGCGAGCTCCGCCAGGCGTTGCCGCGACTCGACGTCCGCCAGTCGGCGTCGGCGACGCTCGTGGAGTAGCCCGCTGATCAGCCCGCCCTGGACCAGGAACGCCGCTGCGATCATTGCCATTTGCCAACGATACCGTTCCCAGAGCCCCTG
>NZ_JBFUES010000379.1:0-6688 GCF_056403875.1 Bradyrhizobium sp. P2_E8 | reverse complement strand
CCTGCGATAGGCGACAACATCGTCGTCGCCTATCACTCCGCGTGTTCGTTGCAGCACGGACAGAAAATCACGGGCCTTCCGAAAGAATTGCTTTCCAAGAATGGATTCGTGGTGAAAGATGTGCCCGAGAGCCATTTGTGTTGCGGTTCGGCGGGGACCTACAACATTCTCCAACCCGAGCTTGCGGGCAGGTTGCGTGATCGCAAGGTCGCCAACATCGCAAGCGTCAAGCCGGACATGATTGCCGCGGGCAATATCGGCTGCATGGTGCAGATTGCCAGTGGCACGTCAGTTCCGGTCGTGCACACGATTGAGCTTCTCGATTGGGCTACGGGCGGGTCGCGGCCGGCATTGAACGCGTCGAGCTGAGCTTTCGTCCGAAGGTGACGGCGGAAAGACGCCCGATCGACCATTGTACGGCGGCAACAGGAGGACCACGATGGCGAAAGCGAAGAAGAAGAAAAGCAAGAAGGCCAAAAAGGCCAAGAAGGCTGTAGCGGCGAAGAAGACCGCGAAGAAGGCGACGAAGAAGAAGAAGAAGGCAGCCAAGAAGACCGCGAAGAAATCTGCCAAGAAGGCCGCCAAGAAGGCCGCGCCGAAGAAGTCGGCCAAGAAGGCTGCAAAGAAAGCTGCACCGAAGAAGGCCGCCAAGAAGGCTGCGAAGAAAGCGGCACCGAAGAAGGCGAAGGCAGCTCCCGCGCCGAAGCCGTCAGCGCCGGTGGCGGCTCCGGCTCCCGAGCCTGTCGCCGAGACAAGCTGGGCGATGCCTTCGTCTTCTGCGGAACCGACGCCGGCCGAGGGGCAAGGTTAGGCCCAGCGTCAGGCCCGGGCTGCCTGGGGTCAGGCCGAAGGCCGGCTCCAGTCCAGCGACCATGATCGACAGCAGGAGGGCCGCGGCGGCGACGCTGCGGCCTTTTTGCATCTCAAGCGCCGGCCCCCGGAGGCCGCCTTCCACGGTGACCGCCCGATTCGTGGCGAGCGCAGCACGCACCGCCGGACTCCCGTACTAACCCGGTCCTCCAGTGCCCGTTGGCATGCAAATAATGTGATCGAGAAGCCACACAGGCCGACAACCTTCTTTGGAATCGCCAGAACGCCTAAAAAGTCGGCAGATGCTCGCGTTTTTTGCTTCACGGTTTGCATCCCTCAATCCAGATTGCCGCAGTAACGCAATTTTGCATATGGGTCGTACGCCCCGGGGGGCTTCCGGGAAACCGACTGGGTGAGAACTGGTGATGGGGATCGAAATGAAAAAAGTGGCTTTGTTGGCAACGGCGCTGGCAATGGTGACGACGGGTTCCGCTTTCGCGGCGGACATGGCGGTGAAGGCCAAGAAGGCTCCGCCGGTCGTTGCCTTCGACCCCTGGGATATCGCCTTCGGCGGCGCGATCATGAGCGACTACATCTTCCGCGGCGTCACCCAGTCGAACCACCAGCCTTCGGTCACCGCCTATTTCGAGCCGCGCTACAACGTCACCAAGGACCTCCAGCTCTACGTCGGCGTGTCCGCCGAGAGCATCTCCTTCGCCAATCGCGCCGCGGCTGAAGTCGACGTCTACGGCGGTATCCGCCCGACCTTCGGCGCCTTTGCGTTCGACATCGGCGTCTGGGGCTACCTGTATCCGGGCGGGAGCTGCGCCGACAACGTGCTCACCGGCGGCATTCCCGGCGGCAACGTCTGCGGCGTCAGCACGACCACGATTTTCCTCGCCGACGGCAACGTCATGAAGAAGGACGTCAGCTTCTTCGAAGTCTACGGCAAGGTGAACTACACCATCAACGACAGCTTTACCGTTGGCGCGACCGAGTACTACTCGCCGAACTTCCTGAACTCGGGTGCCTGGGGCAACTACGCTTCGTTGACCGCCAAGTACACGGCGCCCAGCACGGTCTTCGGCCCCTCGGGCGTCGGCATGTACGTGTCGGGTGAGTTCGGCCGTCAGTGGTTCGGCACTTCGGACGCCTTCTACGGCACCGGCGCCGGCACCGTGTTTGCCAACGGCATTCCCTACAAGGACTACAACACCTGGAACATCGGCATCGGCTTCACCTACAAGGTGTTCACGCTGGATCTGCGTTACTCCGACACCGACCTGAACAAGGGTGATTGCAACGCCTTCACCAGCGCGTTCAACGCCACCGGCACCACCAACGTCACCGCGATCAACCCGGGCGGCGCTGGCTCCAACTGGTGCGGCGCGGCGGGTATCGCCAAGCTGTCGTTCGACCTGACGGCGATGAGCAACCTGAAGTAAGTTTCTTCCCGAAACGGCTTACGAGGGCGGCAGAGCAATCTGCCGCCCTTTTGCTTTTTGCGGCCTGGAGCGCTGCGGCCGTGCCGGGCCTTCATGGTTCGAGACGCGCCGTCAGGCGGCGCTCCTCACCATGAGGGTCTGGGATTTTGCCGCAAAATCCGACCTCATCGTGAGGGCCCGCCAAAGGCGGGCGTCTCGAAGGATGGGCCGCAAGGAAAGGCGCCTATCGAGGTCTTTCAACTACGATAGCGATCGCCTTGCGCGCTCAGCGCGCCGCGGTCGGCTCCTTCTCGGCCGGCACGCCGCTCTTGCCGAGGACGTGGATCTTGCCCTCCTTCACCATCGTCACCTTGCGGGTGTGGAAGGCGTCGAGGGTCGAGCGGTGGCCGATCGAGACGATGGTGGCTTGTGGCAGCCTCTCCGTCAGCAGCCGGTACAGCCGGGCCTCGGACGGCTCGTCCAGCGAGGCGGTGGCCTCGTCCAGGAACAGATAGTCCGGCACGTGCAGCAGCGCGCGGGCGAGCCCCAGGCGCTGTTGCTCGCCGAGCGATAGCATCCGGTTCCAGTGGCCGTCCTCGTCGAGCCGCTCGGCGAGGTCGGGCAGTCCGACCGCGATCAGCGTGTCGCGGATCCGTGCGGTCTCGAACGCGCCTGGTGCAGCGGGATAGACCACAGCATCGCGCAGAACGCCGACCGGGAAATAGGGGCGCTGCGGCAGCATCATCAGCTTCGCCTTCTCGGGGACGAAGATGGTGCCGGTGCCGAACGGCCAGATGCCGGCGATGGCCCGGAACAGCGTCGACTTGCCGGAGCCGGACGGCCCGGTCACCAGCACGCGCTCCGGCATCTGGACGGCAAAGGCGTCGGCGGCGACCAGCGGCGTGCCGCTGGGCAGGTTCACGCAGAGCTGATCGAGGGCGATGCTGCCGTTGCCGCCGGCGGCCTTGAGGGCGATCGCCGGCTCATGGGCCGGCAGGTTCGCGGCTGAATCGACCGACATCTCGAAGCCGTCGAGACGCGCGACGATCGAGCGCCATTCCGCCAGCGATCGGTAGGCCGTGACGAAGAACGACAATGCGCCTTGTACGCTGGAAAAGGCCGATGCGGTCTGCATCATGTCACCGAGCTGGATCTTCTTGGCGAAGAAGGCCGGCGCCACCAGCACATAGGGAAAGATCACGGCGGCCTGCTGGTAGCTCGCGGTGAACGCGGTAAGGCGCTTGGTCCGGCTCATGATGGCGTACCAGTTGCCGATCACGAAGCCGAAGCGGTCCAGCAGCCGGCCGCGTTCGGCGCCTTCGCCCTTGAGCAGCGCGATCTGCTCGGAATTCTCGCGGACACGGACGAGGTTGAAGCGGAAGTCGGCTTCATAGCGCTGCTGCTCGAAATTGAGGTTGACCAGCGGAGCGCCGATCCAGTGCGTCAGCGCGGTGCCGAAGATCGCGTAGACCAGCGCGCCCCAGCAAAGATAGCCCGGGATCACGAGGTCGGTGCCGAACAGGTGCAGCGGGGCGGCGTTGGAGAGACCCCAGAGGATGATCACGAAGGAGAACAGCGTCACGATCGACGACAGCAGGCCGAGTCCGATGGTCAGGGTCTGCTCGACGAAGTTCTTGACGTCCTCGGTGATGCGCTGGTCCGGGTTGTCAGCCGCATCGCCCTTGAGCTGCATGCGGTAATGTGTGGCGTCTTGCAGCCATTCGCCCAGATAGTGCCGGGTCAGCCATTGCCGCCAGCGGATCTGGAGCCATTGGTTCAGGTACAGCTTGTAGACCGCCAGCGCGATATAGATCGAGGCGAGGGCGATGAAAATCCAGATCTGCGTGACGAACGCGTCCCAGTCGCTCGCCTGCAGTGCGCTGTAGAACCGGTTCTGCCACTGGTTCACGAGCACGTCGATCGCGACCAGGGCCAGCTCCATCGCGATCACGGCGCCGAGCAGGCCGCGGCCGGCCCATTTGTCCTCCGATCGAAAATAGGGGGCGGCGATTCGCCAGACGATCGCGAGCGTGGCGCTGATGTTCTTCACAGAGCTCTGTCTCCTGAGGGGATGTGCACAAATGCCTGGAGCCAAATGGCCGAGGCAATGGCCGAAATGGGCGCGCTTAGACTAAAGTCGCAAGTTCTGCAATTTGCGTTGGCTTGTCGCGGCTTGCAACCCTAGCATGGGCCGTAACGGCGCGGGGTGGGGGCCTTCGGGACTTCGCGAGCTTGTGAGCGGACGGGAACCGCCGCATTCGCGAGGAATTCGCGTCCAGCTCGGGGGTTATCGCTTCCAGCGTCAAGCAGGTTCGGCTGTCCACGCGGGCCGCCTGCCGCAAACATGCGTGGGGGAGGAAGACCATGTGGAATCAAATCTATGACCCGCTGCACAGCCCCGTGCTGTCGACGATCGCGGCGGCGGTGCCTGTCATCACGCTGCTGGTCCTGATTGCGAGCGGCCGCGTCCAGGCGCACATCGCGGCCGTCATCGCCGTGATCGTGGCCAACCTGATCACGATCTTCGTTTTCACCATGCCGGCGAACATGTCGATCCGCGCCTCGATCCTCGGTATCGTCACCGGCTTCTTCCCGATCGGCTGGATCGTCCTCAACGTCATCTTCCTCTACCAAGTCACGGTCGGCTGCGGAAAGTTCGAACTCCTGAAGCGCGCCATCGGCGGCGTCACCGAGGACCGGCGGCTGCAATTGCTGCTGATCGCGTTCTCGTTCGGCGCCTTCTTCGAGGGCGCCTCCGGCTTCGGCACGCCGGTCGCCATCACGGGCGCGGTGCTGATCGGGCTCGGCTTCTCGCCGCTTGCGGCTAGCGGCCTGTCGCTGATCGCCAACACCGCGCCGGTCGCCTATGGCGCGCTGGGCACGCCGATCCAGGGCCTTGCCTCGGTCACCGGGCTCGATCCCTACATCCTCGGCGCGATGGTCGGACGGCAATTGCCGTTCTTCTCGCTGATCGTGCCGTTCTGGGTGGTATGGGCGTTCGCGGGCTGGAAGGGCATGAAGGACGTCTGGCCGGCGATCCTCGTCACCGGTGTATCGTTCGCGATCCCGCAATTCGTGATCTCGAACTTCATCAATCCATGGATCGTCGACATCGGCGCCTCCCTGATCTCGATGGGCGCGCTGATCCTGTTCCTGAAGGTGTGGCAGCCCAGGCAGCTCTGGCTGTCGCCGGCGCTGCGCGGCCGCGATGAATCGGCGGCCACCATGGCGCCGGCAAAGCCGCTCGACAAGACACCGCTGACGCAAAGCGAGCTCTTCAGCGCGCTGCTGCCGTGGATCATCGTCTGCATCGTGATGCTGATCTGGGGCAACGGCGCCTTCAAGACCTGGGCGAACTCGATCTTCGTCTGGAATTATCCCGTTCCCGAGCTGCACCAGATGATCAACAAGATGCCGCCGGTCGCGCCAGGCCCGACGAAGGAGAACGCGGTGTTCAGCTTCACCTACCTGTCCTTCACCGGCACGGGCATGCTGATCGCGGCGATCATCTCGGGCTTCCTGATGGGCGTCGGTCCCGGCAAGCTCGTGACCGAGTACGGCCGCACCATCCGGCTGTGCGCGATCTCGCTGATCACGATCTCGGCGATGCTCGCGATCGGCACGCTGACGCGGCTGTCCGGCGTCGACGCGACGCTCGGTCTCGCCTTCGCCGCAACCGGGGTGCTCTATCCCTTCTTCGGCACGCTGCTCGGCTGGCTCGGCGTGGCGCTGACGGGATCGGACACCGCCTCCAACGTGCTGTTCGGAAATCTGCAGAAGATCACCTCCGAGCAGCTCGGCCTGTCGCCGATCCTGATGGGCGCGGCGAACTCCTCCGGCGGCGTGATGGGCAAGATGATCGACGCGCAATCGATCGTCGTCGCTTCCACGGCCACCAACTGGTACGGCCATGAAGGCACCATCCTGCGCTTCGTGTTCTGGCACTCGATCGTGCTGGCCTGCCTCGTCGGTGTGCTCGTGACGTTGCAGGCCTATGTCTGGCCGTTCACGGCGATGGTGCTGAAGTAACAGGCCCTACTTCGACGCAAATCCCCGCGGGCTCGTCCCCGCGGGGATTTTTGCATCGCGTGTGGGCGAACCTTCTCAATTGCGCCGCCGTCTTATAGAAGGTGCGGCAAATCAGGTCGGTCGAGAGGTTTCATGGTTTCGCTCAGGCAGGTGGTGTGTGCGACGGTTGCAATGCTGGCGATGTCCATTGTCGCGCGTGCTGAGGACGGTTTTCCCTTCGGCACCGAGATGACGCTGGAGGCGCTGCCGCAGCCGGGCTCGAAGCGGATTCCGAACATCGAGATCGGCGACAATGGCGAGGTCGTGCTGGAGCTGTGGTGCAAGGGCGGCAAGGGCCAGTTCTCGGTCGCCGGCAACACCGTGATCTTCGTGCCCGGCCAGATCCAGGACCGGTCCTGCCCGCCTGCCAGGGCCCAGGCCGACGA
>NZ_JBFUES010000378.1:0-6693 GCF_056403875.1 Bradyrhizobium sp. P2_E8 | reverse complement strand
GTGGATGGAGCTACCGCTCATCCCCCGTGAACACGAATTTCGGCATCTCCCATTTGTAGCGCACCGCGAGCAGGCGGAAGCTGATGCCGAGGATGAAGGTCAAGATCGTCCAGAGTTCGGCGTTGATGCTGAGGCCGAAGGCGGTCGCATAGAACAGGCCGGTCACGACCGAGACGCTGGCGTAGAGCTCGGAGCGAAACAAGAGCGGCACGTCGTTGCAGAGCACGTCGCGCAACACGCCGCCGGCGCAGCCCGTCACCATGCCCGAGACGATGACGATCGGCAGCGAGACATCCATCTGCCAGGCGATGTCGCAGCCGGTCATGGTGAAGACGACGAGGCCGATGGCATCGAGCACGATGAAGGCGAACTGAAGCCGGTGCACGAGGCGCGCGACCAAGATGGTCAGCAGCGCGGCAGCGCCGGGAAGCACGAGATAGATCGGGTTCGCAACCCAGGCCAGCGGATAGTGACCGAGGAACAGGTCGCGCAGCGTGCCACCGCCAAGCGCGGTGATGCTGCCGAGCATGCAGACACCGACATAGTCCATGCTGCGCCGCCCCGCAGCTAGCGCCGCGGTCATGCCCTGCGCCGTCAAGGCAACAAACGCCAGAAGATGCAGCACGCTATCGCTTGGCGGCAGGCTCCACATCGCTTTGTTCCCTTATTCCCGCCGTGGAACTTACGTCCGCGGTTCCAGGATGAACAAGGGTTCATCCGGAATTAACAGGTTCCCGATTCCTGACGCGGGGGCAACATGCGACGAAAGCATCAGAGGGGCGGAACAGAATCTCGCATCTATGGGTTGTCCAGCCGCCATAATCGAGGAGACCCAATCGATGGCTGACGAGCGTTTTCCCAACGATCCGTATCGCCCGAATCTCGCCGATGATGAGTATCTCCGTGCGGCGCGACGGGATGCCGACCTTCAGGCCGACCCCGAGCTGGGCGAAGGCCCCGCCTCCAGCGGCAAGGTCGCACTGTTTGCCGTGGCTGTCGCCCTGGTGCTGGGCGCCGTGTTCTATGGCTTGAACAACACGACCACGGGCAACCAGGCGAGCAATGAGCCGGCGACGAAGACCGCCCAGCAGGCTCCGCCGACCAATCCAGCGGCGCCTCCCGGCATGCGCGACGTGACGCCGCGCAACAACGCCGCGCCGGGCGTGACCACGGGGGCTGCGCCGAGCAAGCCGGCCGCGCCGGATCCGGCCGCTCCGTCTGACGGCACGAAGGCTCCGTCTGACGGCGCGAAGTAAGACCACAACTGTCATCGCCCGGCTCGACCGGGCGATCCAGTACTCCGAGACGGTCGTGGTTGAACAGACAAGCTGCGGCGTACTGGATGCCCCGCCGCCGCCCCAGTCCGCAATTGCGCACAAGGCGGGGCATGACACCGAGAGGACGAGCGAGCGGCGGGACACAACATCCCGTCGCTTTTCGTTTGGCTCTATTGCTTGAGCATGATCCTTCCGGAAAACCGCTGCACACTTTTCCGGATCATGTTCTAGCTGAACATCTTGTTGAGCTCGCCGCCGGGATAGCCGCTGCCGAGCTCGGTGAACGTGCCCTTCTCCGCCATCTCCTTTGCCGCGCGCATGAAGCCGCCCCAGGCGGCGCGGGCGAGCGAGCCGCCGACGCTGATCCGGCGCACGCCGAGATCTTCGGCCTCCTGCAACGACAGGCCGGAGCCGCCGATCAAGAGGTTGAACGGCTTTGGATGCACCGCCTTCACCACCGCGGCGATGTCCTCGCGGCTCTTCAGGCCCGGCGCGTAGAGGCAGTCGGCACCGGCATCCGCGTAGGCGGTGAGCCGGTCGATGACGAGCTTGAGATCGGTCACGCCCCACAGATATGCCTCGCAGCGGCCGACCAGCAGCGTGCCGCTGTCGCCGATCGCCTTGCGCGAGGCCCTGATGCGCTCGACCGCGAGCGCGCGATCGTAGAGCGGCTTGTCCTTGTCACCGGTGGAATCCTCGATCGACAGCCCGGCGACGCCGGTGCGAACACCGCGCTCGACATTGTCGGCGACCTTGTCGGGCTCGACCGCAAAGCCGCCCTCGAAATCCGCATTCACGGGAATGTCGACCGCCGAGCTCAATGCTGCCAGATGCTGACAGACGTCCTCGACGGTGACGTGATTGTCGGCCTTGCCGATGGTCCATGCAAAGCCCGCGCTCGATGACGCTATCGCCTTGAAACCGAGATGCTGCAACGCCTTGGCGCTGCCGACATCGACCGGATTGGGCAGAATGAAGCAGCCGCTCTCATGCATCTTCCTGAAGGTTGCGCGCTTGTCCGCGGTCGTGACGTGCATGTTTCTCTCCCTTGTTGGCCGCGCAGACATAGGCACGCATTCGGGGCAGCGCCAGTGCGCGCCCGGAGCGCGCTAGTGTGCGTCGTGTACTGCGCGGCTGTCTTTCGGCGCCTCGTCGCGATCATTCATGCCGTAGTCCCTGACGACGCTGGCGATGCGCAGGCGATAGTCGGCGAAGATCTGTGCCCTGCCCCTGGCCTGGGTGCGGCGGTGCTCCATCGTGTTGCGCCAGGCCTGCACGGCCGCCTCATCCCGCCAGAACGACACCGACAGGATCTTGCCCTTCTCGGTCAGGCTCTCGAAGCGCTCGACCGAGATGAAGCCGTCGATGGTTTGCAGGATCGGCTTCAGATCGGCTGCAAGGTCGAAATAAGTCTGGCGATGCTCGGGCTTGGGCCAGACCTCGAAGATCACGGCGATCATGGGCGTCTCCTGCTGACAGTGTCGTGGCCTACAATACCACCTTGCGCAGGAAGGTGCGCTCTTCCGCGAGGATGAACCTGTGTTCCTCGGCGAAATGGAAGTTCGCCATGCCCTCCGCATCCTGGCGCAGCCGGGCGCGATAGGCCTCATAGGCGGCCAGGCTCTCGAAGGTGATCAGCGCGAAGGCGATGTTGTTGGTTCCCTCGTGCGGCATGAAATAGCCGATCAGGTCGCCGCCGCATTTCGGGATGATGGTGAGCCAGCGTTTTGAATATTCCTCGAACTGCGCGCGCTTGAACGGATCGAGCTGGTAGCGGATGAAGACGGTGACGGACATGTGAGGCTCCTGTGTTTCCACATCGTCATTGCGAGCGCAGCGAAGCAATCCAGGTTGTCAGCTCCTCATCCTGAGGAGCGCGGAACGCGCGTCTCGAAGGATGAAGGCCCCGCCGGTGGCCTCGCCCTTCGAGACGCGCGCAAGGGCGCGCTCCTCAGGGTGAGGATCGGGCTTCCGATGTTGCTTCGTCATTCGTTCGCAACGACGATGTGGCAACACGCTACGCGCTTGCCCGACCGCAATGCTTCGGCTACCATCGAAGCATGAAATCAGGACCCGACATCGCCATGGTCGCCGCGCTGGTCGGCGACCCCGCCCGCGCCAACATGCTCACGGCGCTGATGAACGGACGCGCGCTAACCGCGAGCGAGCTCGCGCAGGAGGCCGGCATCACGCCGCAGACCGCAAGCTCGCACCTGGCCAAGCTCGAGGCCGGCGGGCTGGTCGAGCCGGAGAAGCAGGGCCGCCACCGCTACTACCGCCTCACCGACGACGACGTTGCCGGCGTGCTCGAAGGCCTCGCGGGGCTCGCCGCGCGCACCGGCCACATGCGCGTGCGCACCGGGCCGAAGGATCCGGCACTGCGGCGCGCGCGCATCTGCTACGATCATCTCGCCGGCGATCTCGGCGTGCAGATGCTCGACACCATGCGCGAGAGAAACCTGGTCAAGCAGAAGAAGCAGGACATCGAGCTGACCGCCGAGGGCGAGCGCTTCCTCGCCAGACATTTGCAGATCTCGCCCGACATGCTCGCCCATCCGCGGCGGCCGGTGTGCAAGGCCTGCCTCGACTGGAGCGAGCGGCGCCACCATCTCGCCGGCACGCTGGGCGCCACCATGATGCAGCGCTTCACCGAGCTGAAATGGGCCGCGCGCGACGCCACGCCCGGCAGCCGCGTGGTGAATTTCACCCGCACCGGCGAGAAGCAGTTTGCGGCGCTGTTCGGAAACGGGAAGGACTGATCACGCCGGGCGCATGAGATCGCACGTTTGCGTGTGAATTCGTGTGCTCGTCATGGCCGGGCTTGACCCGGCCATCCATCGCTTTAAGCGCAGTGTCGTTCCGGGCGATGCGAAGCATCGAACCTGGAACCTCGAGATTCCGGGTTCGCGTCTTCGGCGCGCCCCGGAATGACGGCTCCAATTACGAGATCTTCATGAACCGCTTCCTCCCGGCCGCGCTTGCCGCCGCCCTTCTCGCCGCTCCTCTCGCCTCTCACGCCGCCGACACCACTCCGCGCGAACCCTACGGCATCGCGCTCGAAGGCTTTGCCTATCCCTATCCCGTGCACCTGCTGCCTGTTGTGAACGACGGCGAGCAGCTCGCCATGGCCTATATGGACGTCGCGCCTCAGCAGCCGAACGGCAGCACCGTGGTGCTGCTGCACGGGCGCAATTTCCCGTCGAGCTACTGGGCGCCTGTGATCAGGATGCTGAGCGAAGCCGGTTTCCGCGTCGTGGTGCCCGACCAGATCGGCTTCGGCAAATCCTCCAAGCCGGCGGGCGAACTGCATTTCGACACGCTGGCGCGCAACACCATCGCGCTGCTCGACCATCTCAAGATCGACAAGGCCGAGATCATCGCCCATTCGCTCGGCGGCATGCTGGGCGTGCGCATCGCCCGCGCCTATCCCGATAGAGTCGCCCATCTCGTGCTGACCGCGCCGATCGGGCTGGAAGACTATCGCCTCTACGTGCCGCCGACGCCGACCGAGAAGATCATCGAGAGCGAAGACAAGCTCACGGCCGAGGGCTATCGCAAGCAGCTCCAGACCAATTACGCGATCAAGCTGCCGCCGGATCAGATCACGCCCTTCATCGACGCCCGCTTCAACATCAAGGGCAGCCCCGACTATCCGCGCTGGCTGCGCGCCTTCGTCAGCTCCGGCCAGATGATCTATCGCGAGCCGGTCGCGCATGAAGTCGCGCTCGTTTCCGAGCCGACGCTGTTCATCATGGGCGCCGACGACCACAACGCACCGGGCCGTCCGAACGCACCGGAGGCGCTGCGCGCGAAGATGGGACAGAACGCCGAGCTCGCGAAGGAGCTCGCCGCGAAGATGCCGAATGCGCGGGCCGAAGTGATCCCCGACACCGGYCATCTCGTCTTCCTGGAAGCGCCGGAGAAGTACCGGGAGCTGGTGCTCGGCTTTCTCGGCCGCTAGCGACGCCGGCGTGTCGCCTGGAGCAGGATGCGGGCGATGTTCATGCCGCATTCAGGTCATGATTGACAGATTTGGATCGCGACGTGCCGGCACGTATCTCCCCAAATTTTAACGTGTCGAATCGTGTCTTTTGATTCATTGTGCGCCGCAAGCGCGCTGTCCCAAGAATCTCCCCCAAGGACGAGAAGGAAGATCAGATGAAATATCTCTTCGCCGCCGTGATGCTCGCCAGCGCGGTCGTTGGTTTCAGCGAGGCGGCCAGCGCCGCGGAGGGCTGTGGTCCCGGCTGGTATCGTGGCCGCTATGGCAACTGCCGTCCGATGGGCGGGCGTCCGCCGGTCGTGGTCGTGGCGCCCCGCCCCGCGCCGGTCGTCGTCGTGCGTCCGCGCGGGTGCCCCTATGGCCTGCGCTGGTACGCCGGCCGCTGCCGTCCGTTCTGATCCCGTATTTTCGCATGGCGAAATGGCCGCGCGGCGAAAGCCTGCGCGGCCTTTTTCTTTTGAGCGCCCTCCAGCACGTTGGCTGGCAGGAGCGCCGAATCAAAACGGGGACCGCGAACCGCGATCCCCGTCCGGATTTCGATTGCCGAGCACTTACCAGTGGCGGCGATGCCAGTGCCGGTGGCGCCAGCCCCAGTGCCTGTGGCGCCAACCCCAGTGATGGCCACGACCGTGCCAGTGCACCTGTTCGGGCTTGAGCTGTGCGGCTTCATCGCTGGTGGTGACGGCGGGACGAGCGTCCGGGTTGCCTTGCGGCATGCGGGGATCACCGAGCGGCTGCGGCGCCAGCGGCGCGGCCTGTGCGGCGGCGGTGAACGCGGCGGCTCCCGCCGCGGCACCGAATGCGAGTTTCAGAAAATTGCGGCGTTCCATGACGTCTTCCTCTCGGGCAAGCGTTGATGATGCCGAGCGAGTGTCGGGCCCGCGATATGAACTGCGGCTGAATCGCGCGTTCAGATTCGTTGCAAAGGTGACAGGAGAGCCTGTGGCCCTACTTCTCAAACTCCTGCGCCAGCACTAGCGTCTCGCGCGTGCGCGTCACCTCGGGCCAGTCGCGGTTGAAATCGGCGACGAGCTTTTTCAGTGCGTCACCCCTCAGCATCGCCGCGAGCTTGGCCTCGTCGTCGAACTGATACATCGCCTGGTGCAGCGAGGGATCGTCGAGGCTCCAGAAGCGCCAGGCTTTGCTCACGCCGAACGCCTTCACCGCATCGGGCACATGCTCGGTCTCATACCATGTGTCGAAGGCGGCACGCTTGCTCGCGTCGGTGACGGTGGYACGGACAACGAAGTACGCTGCGGGCATGTGTTCCTCCTGTTGTTTGACCACAGCATAGACGGTTATAGTGGCGGCAACAAAAAGCCCGCGCGACGGACAATGCCGTCGCGCCGATAAGGGAGGAACGGCCATGCGCAGGATCATCACGGGGCTCGCTGCGATCGCCTGCCTGTGGCC
>NZ_JBFUES010000377.1:0-6697 GCF_056403875.1 Bradyrhizobium sp. P2_E8 | reverse complement strand
GCCCTCAGAACGGGCTGACCGGCGCGAGCCGGCGGCCGTCGATCATGCGCTTGTGGCTGTAGGCCGCCGGATCGACCAGCGGCGTCGAGCCGGTCACGATGTCGGCGGCGAGCTTGCCGGCCGCGGGGCCGATGCCAAAACCGTGGCCGGAGAAGCCGGTGGCGAGGAAGAAGCCCGGCAGCGCATCGACCGGCGAGATCACCGGTATCGTATCGGGCGTGCAGTCGATCGTGCCGCCCCAGGCTTCCGCGATCTCGATGTCCTTCAATTCGGGGTTGGACTTGATCAGTGACGCCAGCGCCGCACTGACCAGCGACATGTCGGGCGCGGGATCGCGCACGCGCTCGGTCTCGAACGGCGACGGCTTGTCGAAGCTCCAGCTGGTGCCGCGCATGAGCTGGTCGAAGAACGACTTGCCGAACGACATCTTCAGTCCGTTGCGGCGATGCAGATAGGTCGGCCAGAAGGTGCGCGCGTAGCGGAACAGATCAGGCGATAGCTCGACCGTGCCGCGATTGCGCAGCGCCAGCGTGAACCCGCCGTCGAGGCGGCGGCGGATGCAGAAGAAGTCGGTGCCGAGCGCACCCGACGTGATCTCCGGCGCCGGCGTGGTCCGGCAGGCGGTGGCGTTGACGAGACCGATCGGCAGCTCGATGCCGTGACGGCGGCAGAACAGCGACGACCAGGCGCCGCCCGACAGCAGCACGGATTGCGTGCGGATGGTGCCCTTCTCGGTGACGACGGCGCTGACCCGCCCGCCGGTCGTCTCCAGCCCGCGCGCGGCGCAGCCCTGATGGATGGTGACGCCGTGCTTTCGCGCGGCGGTCGCGAGCGCAGGCACCGCCATCGACGGCTCGGCGCGTCCGTCGCTCGGCGTGTGCAGGCCGCCGACCCATTTGTCGGCATTGCCGGGCAGGCGCTCGGCGACCTCGGCCGGCGTCAGGACGGTGGAGTGAACCTGCTGCTCGCGCGCGATCGCGGCCCAGCGCTCCCAGCCGGCGAGCTCGTCCTTGCTCTTGGTCAGGAACAGCACGCCGGTGCGGCGGAAGCCGGCATCGACGCCGGCGTCGTTCTGCATGTCCTCCCACAGCCGCAGCGCCTCGCGCGCCAGTGGAATCTCCTCACGCGCGCGGCCCTGCTGGCGGCACCAGCCCCAATTGCGGCTCGACTGCTCGCCGCCGACATGCCCTTTCTCGACGAGCGCGACGGAAAGCCCCTTCTTCGCCAGATGATAGGCCGCGGACACACCGATCACGCCGCCGCCGATGACGACGACATCCACCTGCGCCGGCAGGCGTTCGTCGCTATTTATACGGTTGAGCGGCGGGGACATGGGGCACTCCTGGTATTCAGTTCGATCGAAGCTCGTCGGCTCGTCATGGGATGTTCATCCTGGGATCGAGCGCATCGCGCAGGCCGTCGCCGAGGAAGTTGAAGCTCGTCACCGCGAGCGTGATGGCAAGGCCCGGTGCGATGGCGAGCCACGGCGCGCTGGTGAGATAGATCTGCGCATTGTTGAGCATGTTGCCCCAGCTCGCGGCCGGCGGCTGGATGCCGTAGCCGAGATAGCTGACATAGGATTCGAGCAGGATCGCCTTGGCGACGTTCAGCGTCGCCGCGACCACGATCGGCGCGATCGCGTTGGGCACGAGCTCGCGGAACATGATCCGCAGGTTCGACGAGCCGAAGGCCAGCGCCGCCACCGCGAATTCGCGCTCGCGCAGCGAACGCACCTGGGCCTCGACGACACGAGCGACGGCCATCCAGGCGGTTGCCGCAATCAGCACGGTGGTGGTGACGAGGCCGGGCTCGGTCAGGGCCGCGAGCGCGAGCAGCAGGAAGRTGGTCGGAAAGCACAGCACGGCGTCGACGAGCCGCATCAGGACCGCACCGACCACGCCGCCATAGAAGCCGGCGAAGGCGCCGACGGCGATGCCGACCGCCATCGCGATCACCATCGCGACGATGCCGATCGAGAGCGACACCCGTCCGCCCATCATCAGCCGCGCCAGCACGTCGCGGCCGAGTTCGTCCGTGCCGAGGATGTGCGCGCCCGAGAGCGGCAGCGCGAACCGCTTCATGATGTCGATATAGGTGTCGTCGAACGGCAGCAGGTAAGGGCCCAACGCCGAACCGAGGACGAGGATGAGGATGATCACGGCGCCTGCGAGCGCGAGCCGGTGCCGGCGAAAGCGCCGCCAGGCGGCCTGGCCGGGCGCGAGCTGGTCGGTGGAGAGAACCGCACTCGTCATCGCCTAACCCACCCGGATGCGCGGATCGACGACGGCATAGAAGATGTCGGCGAGCAGCGAGCCGATCAGCACCATGGTCGCCGAGAACATCAGGATGCCCATCACCACGGGATAGTCGCGATAGCCGATGGAATCGAGGAACAGACGCCCCATGCCGGGCCAGGTGAACACCGTCTCGGCGACCAGCGCGCCGCCGAGCAGCGTCGGAAACTGGAGGCCGGCCACCGTGATCATCGGCAGCAGCGCATTGCGAAGCGCGTGCACGGTGAGGATCCGCCATTCCGGCATGCCCTTGGCGCGCGCGGTGCGGATGTAATCCTGGTGGATGACCTCGAGCATCGAAGAGCGCATGAAGCGGCCCCACATCGCGGTCTCGACCAGCGCCAGCACCAGGGCCGGCGCGATCAGGTGATGCAGCAGGTCGAGGAAGGAGCCGTCGCCGACGGTCTCGCGGTTGCCGGCCGGCAGCCAGCCGAGCTTCACCGAGAAGATGTAGATGGTGACGAGGCCGAACCAGAAGGTCGGGATCGACAGCGCGATCATGGCGCCGACGGTGGCCAGCGTATCGAACAGCGAATAGCGGCGCAGCGCGCCGAGCACGCCGATCCAGCAGCCGAGCAGGACCGCGATGATGGTCGCCGTCGCCATCAGCTCCAGGGTGGCGCCGAGATGCGACGAGATCACGGACAGCACCGCCTCGCTGTCGCGATAGGAGCGGCCCCAATCGCCCTTGAGCATGCGGCCGAACCAGTCGAGATACTGGATCGGCAATGGCCGATCGAGGCCGAGCTGCTTGGTGACGCGGTCGAGATCCTCCTGCGTCATCTGCGCGGAGGCGGCGAACTGCGAGAGCGGACCGCCCGGCGCCAGATGCAGGATGGCGAAGCCGATCGCCGAGACGATCACAAGCAGCATGATCGCCTGCGCCAGGCGATTGGCGACGTAACGGGCCATCTCAGGCGATCCAGCGAGCCGGAGACATCAGGCCCAATACCATTCGCGCATGTTCCAGCTGTTGATCGACATGTTGATGTTGGGACGGAAGCCTTGCAGCCCCTCCTTCACGCCCTCGGCGATGAAGCTCTGGAACAGCGGCAGGATAGCGAGGTCGTTGCGGATGAGCTTTTGCAGCTCGCCATAGGTCGCCTTGCGCTGCGCCAGGTCGAATTGCTTGGCGCCTTGGGAAAGCAGCCGGTCGGCCTCCGCGTTCTGGTATTGATAAGTGTTGTAGCCGCGGCCGCCCTTGGCGGGAATGGCACCGGAGCCGAAGCGCGGCGTCACGTCGGGGTCGCTGCCCAGCATGAAGTTCACGCCGACGATCACCGAATTGAACTTCGATTGCTGCCAGAAGTCGCCCCAGATCACGGCCGCCGGCATGTTGTTGACGCGCATCGTCGCGCCAATGGCCCGCCAGTCCTGGATCAGGAGCTGCTGGCACTGCTCGCGCACGGCACTGCCCGCTGTCGTCGAGTTGGTGAATTCGAGCTTGACGCCGCCCTTCTCGCGAATGCCGCTGGAGCCGCGGACCCAGCCCGCAGCATCGAGCAGCGCATTGGCCTTGGCGGGATCGTATTTGTGCTGCGGCAGCCCTTGCTGGAACGACCAGGCCTGCTTCGGCACGAAGCTCTCGGTCTGCGTCGGCAGGCCGTAATAGAGCGCGTCGATGATCGCCTGCTTGTTGATGCCGAGATAGAGCGCCTCGCGCACGGCGCGGTCGGCAAAGGGACCGAATTCCAGGTTGGGCGCGATATGCTCCACCGAGGAGGTCGAGGAGACGAAGATCTTGCGGCCCTTCAGCGTCTTCGCCTCCTGCACGAAGTTCGGCAGGATGCCCGCGAGGCCCGTATAGTCGACCTGGCCGGTGCGGAACTGCGTGTAGAGCACGGTGAGGTCGGGAATGTATTTGAACACCACGCGTTCGACGTACGGCCCCTTGCCGTGGTAGCCGGTGTTGGCGTTCAGCAGGATGTGGTCGCCGGGCACGCGCTCGCCCCAGCGGAACGGGCCGGTGCCGACCGGCGCATTGTGGAATGGCGAAGCGTTCGGATCGGACACCTTCTCCAGGATGTGCTTGGGCACGATGAAGGTGAACGACCCCAGGATCGACATATAGGGCGAATAGGGCGCTTCCATCCGCCAATGGATCTCGTCGGGCGCCACGACGGTGATGTCCTTGACGAGGCTATGGCCGACCCGGCTGCGCGCGCGGAAACCGGGATTGTTGATCAGCTCGATGGAGAATTTGACGTCCTCCGCCGTGAACGGCGTGCCGTCGTGCCACTTCACGTCGCTGCGCAGCTTGATCTTCCAGGTCAACCCGTCGGTCGACAGGCCGCCATTCTCGAGGGTCGGGACTTCGCGGGCGAGGTCGGGAACGAAATTCCCGTCGGGATCGATGTACCAGAGCGGCGAAAACACCTGCCAGCAGATGCCCTGATCGACCTCGATGTTTGGCATCAGCGGATGGAAGACGGTCGGCTCCTGCGACAGCGCCGCAATCACCTGCCCGCGGGGCTTGTCCGGCGGATTGGTCGGGCGCTCGGTCTGCGCGAAGGCGCTGCCTGCAAGGCTCCATCCCGCGGCGGCGCCGGCCCCGAGCTGGAAGAATTGACGGCGATTCGGAATGCCGAGATGCACTGCCCCAACGCCGAACTTGCCGGTGTCGCTTGCCATGACCACTCTCCGTTGTCGCACGCGGCACCGTCTCCCGCGTCCCCAGACCCCGGCAAAGGGACAGGAGTGGGCTTTAGTGCTTCTAAATTTTTCAATCAAAAGTTCATCATGACTAAATACAGCTGTCAATGACATTGCTAGGATGCGCGACCTTTTCACTCCGATTGAAGTCTCGGACCGATGCGGTCCAAGGCTGAGAAGATGCATGGGAGAGCGACATGGATGGTCGCGGCGATACCAACGGCCCGAAGGACGCTCCAACGATCGAGGCCGACGATGCGGTCGACCAGCGTCTCGGCGAAACCGTCCGACTGCTGCGTCAGCGCGCCGGCCTCTCGATCCAGGACGTCGCCAACAAGACCGGCCTCTCCAACGGCATGATCAGCCAGCTCGAACGCGCGCGCGCCATGCCGTCGATCCGCACGCTGCGCCTGCTCAGCATCGCGCTCGAGGTCCCGATCTCCTATTTCTTCGAGACCACCGATTCCGCCGACGTGCAGCGCTACATCGTGCGCAAGAACAGCCGTCGCCTGCTGCGCCTCACCGCCAGCGGCGTCGTCAAGGAAGCCCTCACCCCCGATGGCAAGGGCCAGCTCGAACTCTACGAGCTCACGCTCAATCCCGGCGCCTCGTCCGGCACCGACTTCCTGCAGCACACCGGCGAGAAGGCCGGCTACATCCTGTCCGGCAGCCTGCGCCTGTGGCTCGACAACCAGGCCCATGTGCTCGAGGCCGGCGACAGTTTTCGTTTCCCGAGCATCGTGCCGCACATGTTCGACAACCCGACCCAGCAGGTGGCGCGCGCGATCTGGGTGACGACGCTGCGCCAGACAGATTCGCCGGCTGGTTGAAGCCCGAGGCAGGCCGGGCCTCGTCTCCGGGACGGACGGCCGCCCCGCGCCACCGGAAATTGCCCCTCGACGGAAACGCACGGAATCTGTAGCTCACATGAAGCTGGCCCCTCGACAGGGCGGGGCCGGCACGGTCCGCGGCTGGCGTCTTGGGTGTGAGACCATGAAACTCAGGGGGGTTGTGACATTTGCGATGGCCGCCCAGGTCGTCGTGACCGCCGCACTCCTTCTCGCCTCCTATGCCGTGACCGGCACCGCCGGCCCGCGCGGGTTCGGCATGGCCCAGCTCATCGCCCTGATGGCGAGCGGTGTCGTTGCGGTGCTGCTCGCGCGTCTCTGCACGCGCGCGATCGCGACGTCGCAGGCCGAGCGGGCTTCCGCGCAACTGGCCGATCGGGCGAAGGCCGTCGCCGAGAGCGCACAGATGACGCAAGCCATCATCAAGACCGCGCTCGACGCCTTCATTCAGACCGACGAACGCGGCATCGTCGTGGAATGGAGCTTTCAGGCCGAAGCCCTGACCGGATGGTCGCGGCAGGAGGCCATCGGCGCCGACGTCGTCGACCTCCTCGTCGCCGAGCCGCTCCGCGCCGGCTTCAGGCAGCGCATGATGCGGCTGTTGCCGGAACTGTCGGATACGCCGATCGGCATCCGCATCGAAGTGAGCCTGCTGCACAGGAACGGCGATGCGATCCTGGTCGAGGCGTCGAGCACGGCACTCCGGCTCGGCGGGCGCACCATCATCAACAATTTCGTCAAGGACATCACCCAGAAGCGCGCCGCCGAGGAGCAGCTGATCCAGGCCCAGAAGATGGAGGCGGTCGGGCAACTCACCGGCGGCATCGCGCACGAATTCAACAACATGCTCACCGTGATCACCGGCACGATCGAGATCCTTGCCGACGCCGTGAAGGACAATCC
>NZ_JBFUES010000376.1:0-6698 GCF_056403875.1 Bradyrhizobium sp. P2_E8 | reverse complement strand
CGGCTGCTCCGCGCACGAACCATCGAGCAGGGCGAGATCCTGGTGCGGCGGGGCGATGCCGCCTCGTCGATGTATTTCATCACCGCGGGCGAGGTCGAGATCGCGCTGCCGAGCCAGCAGGTACGGCTCACCGACGGCACCTTCTTCGGCGAGATCGCGCTGCTGCATAAGACAAAACGCAGCGGCACGGTGACGGCGACGCGCAAGACCCGGCTGCTGGTGCTCGACGCCCAGGATTTCCACGCCCTGATCGAGCGCATGCCGACGCTGGCCGCCCACGTCCACCAGACTGCGAAGGCGCGGCTGGAGGAGACCGGCGATCTCGCCGCGGCCGAACTGGCGCAGGCGGAGAAGGAGGGCCGCTGAGCGGTCAGCCTTTCTTCAGGAAAACGTAGTCGGCCGAGTAGGGCGCGCTCTTGAACTCGCCGGCCTTCTCGCATGCACCGTCGAGCTTGCCGCCATGGGTGTTGATGCGCTGGACGGTGGTGACCGGTGTCAGGACGCCGCTGCCGCGGCGGGAGGCGACCTCCAGCTTCAGCCAGGGGATATCGGCGGCGGTGGCACCCGGCGCGTTGCCGATGGCCTTGCCGACGACGGCGCTGCCGTCGGCGTGCTCCCAGTTCGGGCCGGCATAGTGCCGCCCGATCGTCTTGCCCTCGGAGAGCAGCGTCGCGACCGGTTCGCGGAAGGCCCAGGCGAGCTTGCCATCAGCGCCGGCCTTGCACTCGTAGACCTGCGCACCCTCGGCGTGGACGCTGAGCACGACCGTCTCGCCCGGCGCCGCGATGGCCTCGGGGAGCGGCTCCGCAGCCCCGGCCGGTCCGATCAGGGCCGCGAGCAACAGGGCGGGGGCGGCAAGCTTGATGAACATGGAGGTCTCCGCAAAGGGTTTCAAAAAAAGAAACGGGCCGCGCTCAAAGACGCGGCCCGTGATGATGTCCGGCCCAGTCGGGCGAAATTGCGGACGGCTCAGGCCGCCAACGCCTTCGTGAGGTTCTCCGCGACCTTGTCGAGGAAGCCGGTGGTCGAGAGCCAGCGCTGGTCGGCGCCGACCMGCAGCGCGAGGTCCTTGGTCATGTAGCCTTCCTCGACGGTGTCGACGCAGACCTTCTCCAGCGTGTTCGCGAACTTGGCGAGCTCGGCATTGTTGTCGAGCTTGGCGCGGTGGGCGAGGCCACGGGTCCAGGCGAAGATCGACGCGATCGAGTTGGTCGAGGTCTCCTTGCCCTTCTGGTGCTCGCGGTAGTGGCGGGTCACCGTGCCGTGGGCGGCTTCGGCTTCCACCGTCTTGCCGTCCGGGGTGAGGAGGACCGAGGTCATCAGGCCGAGCGAGCCGTAGCCCTGCGCGACCGTGTCGGACTGCACGTCGCCGTCGTAGTTCTTGCAGGCCCAGACATAGCCGCCGGACCACTTCAGCGCCGAGGCCACCATGTCGTCGATCAGGCGGTGCTCGTAGGTCAGCCCCTTGGCCTCGAATTCCTTCTTGAACTCGCGGTCGTAGATGTCCTGGAAGATGTCCTTGAAGCGGCCGTCATAGACCTTCAGGATCGTGTTCTTGGTCGAGAGATAGACCGGGTAGTTGCGCAGCAGGCCGTAGTTCAGCGAGGCGCGGGCGAAGTCGATGATGGAGTCGTCGAGATTGTACATCTCCATGGCGACGCCGGCGCCGGGCGCCTTGAACACTTCCTTCTCGATCACGGTGCCGTCCTCGCCGACGAACTTCATCGACAGGGTGCCCTTGCCCGGGAACTTGAAATCGGTGGCGCGGTACTGGTCGCCATAGGCGTGGCGGCCGATGATGATCGGCTTGGTCCAGCCGGGAACCAGGCGCGGCACGTTCTTGCAGATGATCGGCTCGCGGAAGATCACGCCGCCGAGGATGTTGCGGATGGTGCCGTTCGGCGACTTCCACATCTGCTTGAGGTTGAACTCCTTCACCCGGGCCTCGTCCGGGGTGATGGTGGCGCACTTGACGCCGACGCCGACCTTCTTGATGGCTTCGGCGGCGTCGATGGTGACCTGATCGTTGGTGTGGTCGCGGTATTCCATCCCCAGGTCGAAATACATCAGCTCGACATCCAGGAACGGGTTGATCAGCTTGTCCTTGATGTACTGCCAGATGATCCGGGTCATCTCGTCGCCATCGAGTTCGACGACGGGATTGGATACCTTGATTTTTGCCATGATCGGGGAAGCCTCTTGGGAACGGCGCTATTGGCGCGCCACGGGAATATCCGCCGCCTCTTAGCACCGCCGCGCGGCGGGCGAAAGCCAAGGGATTATGCACTTTTAGCCCATCCAGCTTCCGCAGATGGGGGGCGGGGAGCGGCCCGCCGGCGGGGCCGGCCTGAGGCTTCAGAAGAGATTCAAAAGTTGAATCCAAGTCGTTATTTCCCTTGAGAATTTCGTCAGGACAGGCAAACGACAGGCACACAAGGCCGCGTCGGCTGGCGGCGGGCTTGAATCAATTCCTGAGAGCGCCTTGCCAAGGCCTTGAGACGAAGAGTGAAAGCGAAACGAGATGTCGGGGACTGACAAGAGCAAGGCGGGTCTTTCCCTCGACGGTCCCATCGTGATCCTGGTCGAGCCGCAACTTGGCGAAAACATCGGCATGGCCGCGCGCGCCATGGGCAACTTCGCCCTGAGCCGCTTGCGCATCGTCAACCCCCGCGACGGCTGGCCCAACATCGCCGCCCAGCGCGCCGCGGCCGGCGCCGACTACATTCTGGAAAAGGTCGAATTGTTCGGCACGGTCGAAGAGGCCGTCGCCGATCTCGACCTGCTGTTCGCCACCACCGCACGCCCCCATGACCAGGCCAAGCCGGTGGTGGGCCCGGAAGCTGCCGCCGCCGAGATCTCGGGGCACGTCGCCACAGGGGGCAAGGCCGGTATCCTGTTCGGCCGCGAGCGCTGGGGGCTGACCAACGAGGAGGTCGGGCTCTCCAACCGCATCATCACCTTCCCGGTCAATCCGGGCTTTGCCTCGCTCAACCTCGCCCAGGCCGTGCTGCTGGTCGGCTATGAATGGTTCAAGCTGGCGACGTCGGGCGAGCTGCCGCACGCCATGCCCGAGCGTTCCGAGCGGGCCTCGCAACACCAGATGCAGGCCTTCTTCGACAACCTGATCCGGGAGCTCGACCGGGTCGAATTCCTGCGCCCGGCCGAGAAGCGCGACACCATGCTGGTGAACCTGCGCAACATCTTCACCCGGATGGAGCCGACCAAGCAGGACATGCACACCCTCCATGGAGTCGTCATGGCGATCGCCGAGGGACGCAAGGGCCCGGCCAAGGGCGGCGTGCTCGACGGCGAGCAGGCGACCCGCCTGCGCGCGCTTCTCGCCGAGCACGGGCAGGGCGGTGGTGTCCCCGACAGCGGCTCGACAGTGCGCGGGCTCGCCCGCCTGCTCCGCCGCAACCCCACCGACGCCGAGCGCCTGCTCTGGCAGGCGCTCACGCGTGATCGCCGCTTCGCCGGCCAGTTCAAGCGCCAGACCCCGGTCGGCCGCCACATCCCGGACTTCGTCTCGTTCCCGCACCGGATCGCGATCGAGCTGGTCAACCCCGGCGAGGGCGAGACCATCGCAGCGGACCGCGCGGGCCGGCGGACGTGGCTCGAGGCGCGGGACTATCGGGTGCTGGAGATCCGGGCCGCGGACGTGGAGCGGGATCTGGAGGCGGAGCTGGTGCGGCTGCAGGGGATGATGGCGGAATCGACTTAAGCGTTGGGCCAGAGAGAGCCGCCGTCCCCAAACCCGCAACCAAGGGCTGTGCAGAAGCGTCGTTGGTTGCTAACATGGTCCCGGGAATTGAGTTGGGGACTGCATGTTTGGAATGACCGGCCGCGCACTCGTTTGTGCGGCAGCAGGTGTAGTTGCGTTGGCGCTGACGACCTTGCTCGAATTATCGCCTGCGCGTGCGGAAATGCCCTTGGCCGCGAAGTGCAACGCGCTCGGCAACATCACGCTCGATGACCGCATCGCCGGCTGCACCGCGATCATTCAGGCGGCGACGGCCATGCAGCAAAGCGTGACTGCTGCGTACTTTCGCCGTGCCATGCTTTACCGCCAGAAAGGTGAGGCCGGCCTTGCGATCGCGGACTACAACCTGATCATCGAACGCGATCCGGGCAATCTGAACGCCCGCCTTCAGAGAGCTTTTGTGCAAGCCGAGAGGCGACAAACCGACGCTGCGCTTGCCGACTACGACAAGGTCATCGAGCTTGATCCCAAGGCTGTCTACGCCCGTTTGGGACGTGCCCGAATCTACCAAGCCAAAGGAGATATGGTCCGCGCCATCGCCGACTATGATCAAGCCCTCCTGATCCATCCGGACAATGTCATAGCGCGTGTCGACCGAGGCCTCGCTTTCATCCGCAAGGGCGACCTGGATCGTGCCATGGCTGACTGTGACCGAGCGGTCGAGCTCAGCCCGCAAACCGGCGGTGGCCAGCTGTGTCGCGGTCGGGTCTACTTTGCCAGGGGCAACAAAGAACTCGCATTGGCCGAACTCGATCAAACCATGCAGATCAAGCCGAAGAGCCAGGAATTTTATTACTTTCGCGCAGAATCCTTCCTTCAATTGGACGAGTTCTCCCGCGCGTTCGCCGATTATGACCGGATCATCGAGCTCAACCCGCGGGGCCGAGCTGTCTACCTCTGCCGGGGTGTCGCCTATGCTCGAAAAGGCGACTACGACCGTGCCATTGCCGATTTCACCCAGGCCATTCAGCTGGCCCACCGAGATCGGGCAAGCCCAGGCGATGAGACTCGTCAGATTGAAGGTCAAGTCGCCGATCCCGTTTCAGCGTCTGCCGATGGTGGGGCGACTGCGCTCGGCTGGGGGGACGGTCCTGCATTCCGCGCTCGGGGAACTGCGTACTCCGCAAGAGGAGACATTGATCTTGCTATCGCGGACTATGACGAGGCAATCCGTCTCGATCCCAAGGACAAGGTTGCCATCGGACTCCGCGCCAACGCGTACAAGGCCAAGGGGGACTTCGGCCGCTCGCTGGCGGACTACGATCAACTCGTGCAGCTCGATCCCCGGGATGCCCGCGCCTACTTTCATCGTGCGAGGGTCTATTGGCAGAGCGCTTCGCTCGGCAAATCGCTGACCGATCTGGATCAGGCGATCCTGCTCAATCCAAAGGACGCCTATCCGGTCATATGGCGCGAGATTGTTGCAAAGCGCAGTGACCAACCGAGCCGGCTGAGCGAGGCTGCAAAGCAGCTCGACGCGGCGAAATGGCCCGCGCCGGTCATCAATCTCTTCCTTGGCACGATGACGCCGGAGCAAGTGCTCAGCGCGGCCGACGACGCCGACCCGGTGAAGAGAAAGTGGCAGTTCTGCGAGGCGAATTTCTATATTGCCGAGCGCGCACTGCAGAGAGGCTCTAAGGAGGAGGCGTTGAAGCTGTTCGACCAGGCTGCAGCCGATTGCCCGAAAACCTTTATCGAGAAACAGGCGGCCGACGTCGAGCTTGGCTCGCTGCGGGCGGGCCGCTGACTGCTGTCAGGAATAGCCTCGTCGTCTCGTAGGGTCGGCAAAGCAACTTGTCCGCCGTAGCTCGAAGAGCGACGGCGGAAGCGTGCTCACCATGCGATCAGTAAAGTCGAGATAGAAATGGTGGGCACGGCGCTACGCGCCTTTGCCCACCCTACGAGATCCGGCCCATCATCCACGCCCGAGTTGTACCTCGCGCTCCACCGCAATCCATGTCGCCCGCGCCACGGCCAGCAACCTCCCGGCTTCATCATGCACCGCGGCCTCGGCGGTGCGCTTGCGGCCGTCGCGGCCGGTGGGCCAGGCCGTGATGACGCAGCGGTCGCCGGGGCGCGGCCGCGCTTCGATCCGCGCTGACATTCGTCCGAGCAGGAGCGGGGCCTGGTCGAAGCTGTCGCTCTCCTGATTGTAGTTGCAGGCATAGCCGGTGGGACAATCGAGCGCCGACCAGAGAAATTCGCTGGCGATCAGGCCGTCCTCGGCGGCCAGATTCGGATCGGGCGTCCAGCTCGCCGCGAGAACGGCGTTCCGCGCGTGACGCCCGAGCGGTCCGGCGAAAATGCGCAGGCCGTCTCCCTTGGCCCTTGCAGGACCGCAGACGAAACATGTCGGCAGCGGATGCTCGTGCGGCTTGACCGGCGTCAGCAATTCGGCGGCGCAGGCCTCGTCGAAACTGGCCGTCTCGATACGCGCAAGCTCGACGCTTGCCGCTCGCCCGGTCGCGACGATTTTGGCACCGTCGCGAAGCTCCCATGTGCCGTCGTCGGTCGCGACCGCATCGAGCGGTGTGTCCAGCGGCGGCGGTGTGCGCAGCGTCACCTCCGCAGCCCCGGGAATGTGCCGGGCCAGCCGGCCGCAGACATAACCGCCGTTGCCGGAGTTCGGGGGACCGCAATAGCGCTTGTCGATGATGATCCGGGTCATCGGTTTTGTTCTCGCTTCCTCGTCGGCGCACTCTACCTGATCTTGAGGACAATTCGTCCCTGAACCGTGCGATTGGCCACGGCGCGCATGGCGTCGCCAGCCTCCTCCAAAGGGAGGATGCGATCGATGTGCGGGCGGATCTGTCCGTCGGCCAGCAATCGCATCAGCGTGTCGTTCATGTGCGCGGCCTCCGCGGAAAACCTCTCCGCCCAGGCGCCGGCGAAGACGCCGATGATGGAATAGTTCTTCAGCAGCGGCAGGTTCATGGGG
>NZ_JBFUES010000375.1:0-6707 GCF_056403875.1 Bradyrhizobium sp. P2_E8 | reverse complement strand
GTGCTGGCCGCCTACTTCCTCAAACACGGCCATCACGAGGAGCCGCCGCCCGGCCGCGTGCTACGGTCCTATCACCGGATCGTGGCCTGGTCGGTGAAGCACTATTTCATCACGGTGCTGATCGGCTTCGGCATCTTCGCCGCCTCGATCTGGAGCATCACGCTGCTGCCGCAGGGCTTCCTGCCGGCGCAGGACAGCGCGCGCTCGCTGCTTGCCCTCGARCTGCCGCCGGGAACGCAACTCGCCTACACCGAAAAGGTCACCGAGGACATCGTCGCGCGGCTGCGCAAGCGGCCCGAGGTGAAGAGCATCTTCGTCGACGGCGGGCGCGTACCACCCGGCACCCAGGAAGTCCGGCGCGCCGCCCTGATCATCAACTACACGCCCAAGGGCGATCGCGACATCACCCAGCGCGAGCTGGAATTCTCGATCAGCCAGGAGCTGGAGAACATTCCCGACATCCGCTTCTGGTTCCTCGACGAAAACGGCCTGCGCGCGATCTCGCTGGTCGTGACCGGCGTCGACGCCAACATCGTCAACAACGTCGCCAGCGAGCTCGCGACGCAGATGAAGCGGATCCCGACCATCTCCAACGTGATTTCGGAAACCACGCTGGAGCGGCCCGAGCTGCGCATCGAGCCGCGCGCCGATCTCGCCGCGCGCCTCGGTGTCTCCACGGAAAGCCTGTCGCAGACCATCCGCGTCGCCACCATCGGCGACGTCGRCCCTGCGCTCGCCAAGTTCGACGTCGGCGATCGCCTGGTGCCGATCCGCGTGCAGCTCGAGGACGCCGCGCGCGGCAACCTGAAGACGCTCGAGCAGTTGCGCGTGCCGCTCGGTGAGCACGGCGAGAAGGGCGGCGTGCCGCTCTCGGTCATCGCCGACGTCAAGCTCGACCAGGGTCCGACCAGCATCAACCGCTACGACCGGGACCGCCAGGCCACCGTTGCCGCCGACCTCGTCGGCTCCGCGGCGCTCGGCGATGCCACCAAGAAGATCAACGAGCTGCCGGTGATGAAGAGCCTGCCGAAGGGCGTGAAGGTCTCACCCTCCGGCGACGCCGAAAGCCTGAACGAGCTGTCCGACGGCTTCGCCACCGCGATCACCGCGGGCCTGATGATGGTCTATGCCGTGCTGGTGCTGCTGTTCGGCACCTTCCTCCAGCCGATCACCATCCTGTTCTCGCTGCCGCTCTCGATCGGCGGCGCCATCGCGGCCCTGCTCGTCACCGGCAAGCAGCTCACCACGCCGGTGTGGATCGGCATCCTGATGCTGATGGGCATCGTCACCAAGAACGCGATCATGCTGGTGGAGTTCGCCATCGAGGCGATCCGCGACGGCAAGCGACGCGACGAAGCGATGATCGACGCCGGCATGAAGCGCGCCCGCCCGATCGTGATGACCACGATCGCGATGGCCGCCGGCATGATGCCGAGCGCACTCGCGGTCGGCGCCGGCGGCGAATTCCGCTCGCCGATGGCGCTCGCGGTGATCGGCGGCCTGATCTTCTCGACCATCCTGTCGCTGGTCTTCGTGCCCGCGATGTTCATGGTGATGGACGATCTCGGCGCCCTGATCTGGCGCTTCGGCAAGCGGCTGATCGTGCACAGCGAGGACGCGGAGGTCCCCGGTCATCACGAAGCTTCGCCGGCACAGCCGGCACCGAAGAACATCGTGCACCCGGCGGCGGAGTAGGGGTCGCGCGAGCCCCTACTCGTTCCGCGCGATCGCCGTCAGCTTGGTCATGTTCCTCAGCAAAATGCGGCCGCGCTGAAGATCCAGGATCGCGTCCTTGCGCCAGGCCTGAAGCTGGCGGTTGACGCTCTCGCGGGCGGCGCCGACGAAGACGCCGAGCTGCTCCTGCGAGATGTGCACCTCCGAGCCGAAATCGGCGGCGAGTGCGCAGAGCCGCCGCGCCAGCCGCACCGGCAGCGGCTGCAACATGGACTCTTCCATGCGCTCGCTCTGCCAGCGGATGCGCTGGCACAGCAGCGCGATGATCTTGATCGCGACCTTCGGCTCGCGCTCGAGGAAGGCGAGAAAGTCTTCCCGCCGCAGCACGAACAATTCGCTGGCTTCGCCCGCGGTCGCGTCCGCGGTGCGGTTCTGGCCGTCCAGCACCGCGACCTCGCCGAACAGGTCGCCCGGCCCCATGAAATTCAGCGTCAGCCGGCTGCCGTCGGAGGCGCCGGTCTCGATGCGGACCTGGCCGCGGCGCACGCCGAACAGCCCGTCCCCGGCATCGCCCTTCTGGAACAGCACCTCGCCGTTCGCCAGATGCTGGGTATGGCAGAGATTGGACAGCCGCTGGAGCTCGTCTGCGCCGAGATCGGCGAACATCGGGTTCATCTTCAGGATGACCGCAAATTCGGCCTGCTTGCTCATTTCAACTTCCTTGTGAATTTACGTGCCAATTTCGCCGGCAAATCGGCTGGAACCATCAACCTCCAGAATCGCGTAAAACCGCGCCGGAGAAGTGTGTCATAAGTCACATAACTTTGCAGCACCCCCTGACTATTTTTGACCGCTTGGAGCGGCTTCCCGTCCCGGGATAAACTCACGCACATAGGGCGGGTGAGCGGCCCGGGTTCGGCACCGTGCGTCCGTCGTTGGAAAGTCGACATGAGAGCAGTGAAATTCGCCGGCGCCGCGGTCGCCGCTATCATCATCGTGATCGCGGTTCTCCTCGTGGTCGGGATCCCATCGGGCTTCCTGACCTCGACGATTGCGTCGCGGGTCGAGAGCGCGACAGGCTATCGCCTGTCGATCGACGGCACCACCAGGATCAGCCTGTGGCCGACGCTGAACGTCACCTTGAACGATCTCACGCTTCAGGATCCGAAGGACCGCAGCGGCATCACGCGCCTCACGGTCGACAGCTTGCAGGCCGACATGTCGCTCGCGAGCGTCTGGTCGGGCCGCCCGAAGATCAGCGAGCTCGTCGTCACCCGTCCCGTGCTCTACCAGCCGCTGCTGCGTGAGCGCCTGCCCAACCCCGGTGCCGCGTCGAAGCCGCTCGCGCTCGACACGGATGGCGCGACCATCGACCGCGTCAAGATCACCGACGGCGAGGTCGCATTCGCGCGCGTGCGCGATCGCGTCGAGGGCCGCATCAGCGCCATCAACGCCGACGCGATCGTTGATCGCGACCGCAAGGTCAACATCACCGGCACCGCGCGCGTCGGCGAGCACCCGACCAGATTCGACATCAAGGCGACGACGCCGGCGCCGCCAGCCGACCGGCCGACGATCCCGGTGGATTTCGCCATCGACATGCCTGATGTGCTGAAGTCCCGGCTCGCGGGTCACGCCGAGATGCGGCTGAGCGGCGATGTCGTGATGATCAACGGCGTGAACGGCACCCTCGGCGACGGCACGTTCAACGGCTGGGCCTCGGTCGACATCGCGAGCAAGCCCCTGGTCAAGGTCGATCTCGACTTCCAGCGGCTCGCGATTCCGCTGGCGAAATCGCCGGACGGCGCGTCCGGGCAACCCTGGAGCAATGCGCCGATCGACGTGTCCGGCCTCAATTATGTCGATGCGCAAATCAGGATCTCCGCGAACGATGCCGTGATCGGCGATGCGCGTCTTGCGCCGCTGGCGCTCGATGCAAAGCTCGCCGGCGGCGTGCTGAAGGCCGGCACTGCCAATCTCGGCGCCTATGGCGGCCAGGTCTCCGGCGAGGTGATCCTGGATGCGACCAGCGGCGCGCCGAGCTTTGCCATGCATTCCGACCTCGTCGGCGTGCGCGCGCTGCCGCTGCTCCAGGGCCTTGCCGAATTCGACCGCATCGACGGCAAGCTGCAAGCCAAGCTCGCATTGCGCAGCGCCGGCACCAGCCAGCGCGCCTTGATGGCGAACATGCAGGGCACGGCCTTCGTCAATTTCCAGGACGGCGCCATCCGCGGCATCAACGTCGCGCAGATGATCCGCTCGCTGACATCGGGCACGCTGTCCGGCTGGCAAGAGAACCAGAACTCCAGCCAGGACCAGAGCACGGATTTGTCGCAGCTCTCGGCCTCCTTCCGCATCGACAAGGGACAGGCGGTGACGACCGATCTCAATCTGATCGGGCCGCTGGTGCGCGTGACCGGCGCTGGCACGATCGCGCTCGATACCAAGATGATGGGCTTTCGCGTCGAGCCGAAACTGGTGATGACCACCGAAGGCCAGGGCCGCGCCTCCGAGCCGGTCGGCTTCGGCATCCCCGTGATGATCCAGGGCAGCTGGTCGCAACCGCGGATCTACCCTGACATGGCCGGCATGCTCGACAATCCGGACGCCGCCTATGCCAAGCTGCGCGAGATAGGCAAAGGCCTGTTCGGGCCTGATGGCGCCGGGCTCGGCAATATCCTGGGCAGCCTCGGCCTCGGCGGCACCACCGCGCCGGGTGGCGGCAATGCGGGCGGCAACGCCAATCCGCAAACCCAGCAGCCGGGGCAGAACAATCTGCTCGGCGGCCCGCTGGGCGAGGCGATCGGCAATCTGATCCAGCAGGGGCTTTCCAGCGGAGCTGCAACCGGCACTGGCACTGGCGCTGGCGCTGGCACTGGGACTGCTACTGGCAGCGGCCGCAGCCGCGGCCTGCCCGCAACGCCATCCACACCGGCACCGCAGGCCTCGCCGGCGCCCCCGGCCCCGGACGCGCCGCCGATGGCGCAGCAGGACAGCCAGCCGATGAATGACGTGCTGCGGCAGCTCTTTAATCGATGATTGGCGGACCAACGGACTGGACTTCACGCCGATCCCTTACCTCGGCTTCGCCATTGCCTGCTTCCTCCGAACGGAGGAGGCTGCGGCAATTCACCACCCTTTCGGCCCGACCCGGCGCCCACAGCGGGTAACCACGCTGGCCGGTCGACCGGTCCCCGCACGTCCCTTGGCCCAAATTGTGATAGAAGGGCGGCGGGGCCCGTACGGGCCGTAGCGCCGGCGTCGATGGCGGCGCGAGAGGATCCGGATGGCGGGAGCGAACGACAAGACACGGTTTCTGCGCGAGGGCTTGTTCGCCAAATACGTCGTCTCCCTCGTCGGCCTCGTCGTGTTCGTCCTCGCGGTCAACGGCGCGATGGAGACCTGGATCTCCTATCGCGCCACCAAGACGCAGCTGGCCGACGGGCTGGAGGACAAGGCCCAGGCCGTTGCCCGGCGCATGGAACAGTCCATCTCCGAGCTCGAGCGCCAGATCAGCTGGGTGACCCGCGCGAGCCAGGACACCCTCGAGAAGCGCCGCGCCGACTACGCCCAGCTCCTGCACCAGGTCGCGGTCGTCAACCAGCTGTTCCAGCTCAACGGCGACGGCCGCGAGGTGCTGCGCGTCTCGCGCCAGTCGACCACGACCGGCGGCAACGCCGATCTCTCCCGCGACATGCGCTTCACCGACACCGTCGCCCGCGGCGTCAGCTACGCGCCGGCCTGGTTCTCCGACCGGACCCCGTTCATGTCGATCTCGGTGGCGCATTCCGGCTTCAACGCCGGCGTCACCGTGGCCGAGATCGATCTCAGCTTCCTCTCCGAATTGCTGTCCGACGCCCAGGTCGGCAAGGCGGCCTTTGCCTATGTGGTCGATCCGCGCGGCCGCGTGCTGGCAACGTCCGCGAAAGGCCCCGATGTCGGCAAGGACCTGTCGAAGCTGCCGCAGGTGGCTGCCGCGATTTCGCCCGGCCGCGAGCCCGACACCTCCGGCACCGACTTCAACGGCCATTCGGTGCTGTCAGCCGCGAGCACCGTGCCGAAACTCGGCTGGAGCGTGATGTTCGAGCAGCCGACCACGCAGGCCTTGACGCCGATCCGCGACCAGCTGGTGCGCATCGCGCTCTTGATCGGCATGGGCCTGATGGTCGCGATCCTCGCCGGCACCCTGCTCGCCCGCCGCATGATCATTCCGATCACGGCGCTGCGCGACGGTGCGCACAAGCTCGGCGAAGGCGATTTCAGCCATCGCATCGACGTGCACACCTCCGACGAGCTGGAAGACCTCGCCGGCCAGTTCAACCGCATGGCCGTTCAGATCCAGGAGACCTATTCGAACCTGGAGACCAAGGTCGAGGAGCGCACCCGCGATCTCGCGCAGTCGATCAACGAGCTCAAGGTGCTGGAAGAGGTCGGCCGCGCGGTCGCCTCCTCGCTCGATCTCAACGCGGTGCTGCCGACGATCGCCGCGCACGCGATCGAGATCACCCATGCCGACGCGGTGCTGATCTACGGCTTCGATGCCGAGAGGCGCCGCTTCAACCTGGTCGAATCCAACGGGATCGACAAATCGGCCGACGGCGCCCACGTCACGATCGACGAAGGCGAGAACATCCTGAGCGATGCCGCCGGTAGCGGCGAGCCGATCGCGCTAGCCGATCTCGACCACGCGGCCGAGCAGCCGCTGCGCGACGTCGCGATCGATGCCGGCTTCCGCTCGGTGCTGGTGGTGCCGCTGGTGGACCAGCAGGGCACGCTCGGCTCGCTGGTGGTGCTGCGCCGCGCCGGCGGCGAGTTCGCCGGCAGCATCATCGGCCTGATGCGCACCTTCGCCAACCAGGCCGTGCTGGCGATGCGCAATGCGCGCCTGTTCACCGAGGTCGATCACAAGAGCCACGCGCTGGAGGCGGCGCACGAGACCGTGCGCGCCCAGGCGGACAAGCTGCGCGTGCAGACCGAGCAGCTCAAGGACTGGAACAAATCGCTGGAGGAGCGCGTCAAGACCCAGCTCGGCG
>NZ_JBFUES010000374.1:0-6721 GCF_056403875.1 Bradyrhizobium sp. P2_E8 | reverse complement strand
TGCCGCTTAGCCTCATCCTGAGGAGACCGCTGGAAGCGGTCGTCTCGAAGGACGAGGCGTGCGGTGAGGCGCTGTCAAAGGTCATATGCGATAGCCCTCCCCCGCAAGGGGGGAGGAACGCACCGCCGTCGCGGCGCTAGGCGAGTCCGATCCCATCACGCTTCAGGAGATCAGCGCCCTTCGCGGACCCAGGTCGCGGCGAAAGCGCCGAGCAGCAGCAACAGGCCGATCAGGCCGGCGAAGATCGGCAGCACGCCGACGCCCTTCACGACGCTGGCGTCGCGCATCCGCACGCCCATCCAGCCGTCGCCATGGAAGACGCTCACCGAGCGCACCGGCACGACGCGCGGCAGCTCGACGCTGGAGCCGTCGACCACGCGCACGGCATCGCCGCCGGTCGCCTGCGTCAGCGGCTTCAGGGTTTCGGTGGTGGAGGTGACTTCCGAAAACTCCTTCGGATTGGTCGGGCCGACATTGATCAGCGCCTTCAGCGTGCCGTCGGTCGCCTGCCACAGGCCGAGTTCGTTGGCCGGCAGGCTGGCGCGCCACTCGCCGGGATCGCCGGCGCTCAGCGTCAGGTCGCGCGACACGCCCGACGGCGAGGTCACGCTCACCGGCTGCACGCTGTCCGACATGGTCTGGCGCACCACCACGAGATCCTTGCCCTGCACCTGGAGGCGCAGCGCTTCTTCATCGAGATCCGGCTGCTTCATCAGCCAGTGCGACATCCGCCTGAGCAGGTCGAGATGCGGGCCGCCGCCCTCATAGCCGCGCGCCCACAGCCAGATGTGGTCGGAGAGCAACAGCGCGACCCGTCCCTCGCCGAAGCGCGACAGGAACAACAGCGGCTTGCCGTCGACGCCCGTCATCACAGGCGGGTTGACGGAATTGCGGGTGTCGACGGTGCGGAAGAAGCGGCTCCAGCGCGGCGGCTCGCTTGCCGAGCCCTCCAGCCCGCGCGTGACCGGATGGCGTTTGCCGATGTCGGACAGGTGCGCATAGAACGGCTTCTCGGTCACGCCGACCGGCTCGGCCGGCAGCACCGAATCCAGCGGGGTGCGCCAGATGCTGGTGTTGGAGGCATAGTCGGGACCGGCCGAGACCAGCACCGCGCCGCCCGCGCGCACATAGCGCGCGATGTTGTCGAAATAGGCGATCGGCAGCACGCCCTGGCGGGCGTAGCGGTCGAAGATGATCAGCTGGAATTCATTGATCTTCTGCTGGAACAGCTCGCGGGTCGGAAACGCGATCAGCGACAATTCGTTGATCGGCGTGCCGTCCTGCTTCTCCGGCGGGCGCAGAATGGTGAAGTGCACGAGATCGACGCTGGCATCGGACTTCAGGAGGTTGCGCCAGGTGCGCTCGCCGGAATGCGGCTCGCCCGAGACCAGCAGCACGCGCAGCTTGTCGCGCACGCCGTCGATGGCGACGACGGCGCGGTTGTTGACCGGCGTCAGCTCTCGCTCGAGCGGCGAGGCCTCGATCTCGACGATGTTCGGGCCGGCATGCTTGATGTCGACGTCGACGCTCGCGCTCTGGCCGCTTCCCAGCGTGCGCTCGTTGATGACCTCGCCGTCGCGGCGAACCGTGACCTTGGCGCGCTCGCCGGAGACGCCCTGGTCGTCGAGGCGGTAGGTGATGGTTTGGACCTGGCCGACGATGCCGAAGCGCGGGGCCGCCGTGATCGCGATGCGGCGGTCGCGCTCGTCCTTCTGCCCGGTGATCAGCGCGTGCACCGGGGCCTGGAAGCCGAGCGCGGCCGCGTTCGCGGGAATGTCGTGGACGCGGCCGTCGGTGATCAGGAACGCGCCGGCGACGCGGTCGACCGGCACGTCCGACAAGGCCGAGGCGAGGGCGCCGAACAGCCGTGTGCCGTCGGTCTCGCCGTCGGCCTGTCCGGCGTCGACGACGCGGACCTCGAGGCCCTTGATCTTCTTCAGGCCGTCGACCAGCGCTTCCTGCGCCGCTGCTGCCTCGCGATTGCGGTTGCCGAAATTCTGGCTCGGGCTCTTGTCGACCACGACCGCGGCGACCGAGGTGAGGGGATCGCGGTCCTCGCGGGTGAAGGAGGGATTGGCGAGCGCCAGCAGGAACAGCACCAGCGCGGCCACGCGCACCGCAGCGCCGCGCGCACGCGCCAGCAGCAGCACGACGGCAATGACGACGATCGCGGCCAGCGCGAGCCACAGGACGATCGCGGGAACAAGCGGCGTGAACGCGATGCCGTAATTCATGTCGATCCTATTGCCCCAGCCGTTCGATCAGGGCCGGTGCGTGCACCTGGTCGGCCTTGTAGTTGCCGGTTAGCGTGTACATCACGATGTTGGCGCCGGCACGGTAGGCGAATTCGCGCTGGCGCGGGTCGCCGCCGGTCACCGGCAGCATGTACTGGCCGTCGGGGCGCACGGCCCAGGCGCCGGCAAGATCGTTCGAGGTGATGATGATCGGCGAGACGCCGTCGCCGCCGCGCGCCGGGCGCTGCGCGCTCTCGTCGTCGTCCTCGCGCGGCAGGGTCTCGACCCAGGTCTGGCCGCTGTTGAAGCGGCCGGGGAAGTCGCGCAGCAGGTAGAAGGTCTTGGTCAGCACGTGCTCGCGCGGCACCGGCTCGAGCTCGGGCACGTCGAGCGAGGACAGGATGTCGCGCAGCGCCCGCATGCCCGGCGTCTGCGAGGCGCCGTTGTCGCCGGCCGGCGCTTCGATCGCGTCGCGGGTGTCGAACAGCACGGTGCCGCCCTGCTTCATGTAGGCGTCGATCTTGTTGATGGCGTCCTGCGGCGGCTTGGGCGCGCCGGGCACGATCGGCCAGTAGATCAGCGGGAAGAAGGCGAGCTCGTCGCGCGCGGGATCGATGCCGACGGGATCGCCGGCCTCGAGCGCGGTGCGCTGCGCCAGGAACAGCGTCAGTCCGGACAGGCCCGCCTTGACGATGGAATCGACGTCGGCATTGCCTGTTACGACATAGGCGAGGCGGGTCTGCGATACCGCCTTCATCGCGAACTCGTCCGTGGCGCTGTCGGCGCGCGCGGGCGTCGGCGACAGTGCCGGGAGGCTAGCCAGCACGAGGCCGAGCAGGATCATTGCAGGCGCGGCGCGGCGGCGCAGCAGCGCGGCGAGGCCGCCGCCGAGCACCGCGACGATGATGGCGTCGACCAGGAACAAGGCGAGCGCCGTCGTCAGCAGCCAGCCGCGTAAGTCGCGCGGCTCGGCGTTGGTGTAGGTGGCGTGCCGGGCGCGCAGGCTCGCGGTGTTCAGGGCTGCGATGCGGTCGGCGCTAGCAAGCGTGTTCACGGCGAGCGGTCCTTCTGCCGGACCATAGAAGCCCGGCGGATGATCGGGTGTGGCGCGGTCGCGATAATCCGCGGGCAGCGGCTTTGCCGTGGCCGGCGGCGGACCGAAGGCGCCGAACCCGTCGAGCATGTGCAGCGGCGCCACCGTCTCGGTGGTCGCCTCGCTGGCGACCCCGGCGCCGGGCTTGGCGGTGTAGCCGGACATGTCGACGACCCGCCGCAGCATTTCGACGAAGATGCCCGACATCGGCAGATCCGACCAGCGCATGTCGGCGCTGACGTGGAACAGGCTGACGATGCCCTTGCCGCGATGCTCGCCCGTCACCAGCGGCGTGCCGTCTTCCAGCGACGCCCAGCTCTTGGTGGCGAGCACGGCATCGGGCTCGGCCAGCACCTGGCGGCTCACGGTGACATCCTTGGGGACGACGACGCCGGCAAACGGACCGTCGGCCGCGAAGGCGGCGAGGTGCTGCGGCTTTTCCCAGGTCAGGCTGCCGCCGAGCGTGCGGCCGCCCTTGCGCAGCTTGACTGGCACGAGATCGTCTTCGGCCTGCGCCAGGCGGGGCCCTGCGAACCGCACCAGCACGCCGCCCTGGTCGATCCAGGCATTGAGGCGCTCGCGGAGTTCGGGCGCGATGGTGCCGACATCGGCCAGGATGATCATCGGCAGCTTCTGGTCGAGGAACTGGGTGATGCCCTGCTGCGGCGAGCCCTTGTCGGCGAGCCGCACGTCGGCGAACGGCGCCAGCGCGCGGGTGAGGTAGAAGGTCGGCGCCAGCAGCGGCTGCGCGGTTTCGCTGGTCGCGCCCGAGACGATGCCGATGGCGCGGCGGCGCCAGCGCTTGTCGAGCAGCTGCACCGCGCCGGCGGAGCGCTCGCCCGATATCTCCAGCCGCGTGATGTCGTTGCGCAGCTCGACCGGCAGGTCGAACGCGGCCTCGGTCTCCTTGTCCTGCGGGCCGAACGAATAACGCGCTTCGCCGATCGGCGATGCCTTCTGGTCGAGCGCGCGCACGGTGCCGACGGCAATGCCGCCGTCGGTGCGCAGCACCTTCACCGTCATCCTGGCGGCGGCGTTCTCGGCCGCGACCAGCGCCAGCGGCGAGGAGGTGCCGCCTTCGAACACGGTCAGGCTGCGATCGCCGATGGTCTTGCCGAGGGCCTGCACGAATTCCTCGCCGCGGCCGGTATCGACGCCATCCGACAGCCAGGCGATCTCGCAGTCGCCGGTCGCTTTCAGGAAACGATCGATCGCTGCGAGGGTTTCGACGCGCTCGATCGAATAGGGCTTTGGTACCAGCTGGCGCAGCGCGACGCGCGCCGCCCCCGCCGGCATCAGGGTGATGTCGCGGTTCGGCTCGGACAGCGGCACCAGCGCGATGGCGCGGCGGTCGTTGTCGGCGTTGGCGATCAATTCGTCGGCGGCCCTGATCCTGATGTCCCAGTTCGAGGCCGCGCTCCAGCCGTCGTCGAACATGATCATCAGCGGCGCCTTGCTGCCGGCAAGCCCCGTCTGCGGATTCCAGATCGGCCCGGCGGCGGCGAAAATGACCAGCGCCGCTGCCAGCAGGCGCAGCGCAGTCAGCCACCACGGCGTCCGCGAAGGCGTCTCCTCCCTTGGCGCGATGTCGAACAGCAGGCGCGTCGGCGGAAACTCGATCCGGCGCGGCCGCGGCGGCATCACGCGCAGGAGCCACCACAGCACCGGCAGGCTGACGAGGCCGATCAGGAGCAGCGGTTCGGTGAAGGCGAGCGGCAATCCCATCATGCGGCCGGCCCCGCCTTGATGGTGGTGGTGCGGGCGCCCGACTTGCTCACCTGCATGCCGGCATGCAGGAACAGCAGCAGCTCGGCGGCGGAGCGGTCGGTCGCATGCGTCGTGAACAGCCAGTCGAGCTTGGAGGTCTGGGCGCGGATCTGGTCGCGGTGCAGCGCGAGCCGCGCGGTGTAATCCTGCGCCCAGCTCTCGGCGCGGCCGGCGGTGATCACGCCAAAGCCTTCCGGCTCGACGAACTCGATGCGGCCGGAATAGGGGAATGACTCCTCGGCGGGATCGACCACCTGCACCATCGTGCCATGCGCGCCGGAGCCGGAGAGCCCTGCGAGCGTCGCACTGATCTCCGCGATCGGCGACCAGAAATCCGACAGCACGATGATCTCGGCGAGCGCGGAAGGAACGAAGGACGGCGGCAGGCTCAGCCGGTCGGCATCGTCATGCAGCATCGCCTGCGCCATCTTGTCGATGACGCTGCGGCTCGCGGTCGGCGCCATCAGCCCGGGAATGCCGACGCGCTCGCCGCCCGAGACCAGCAGCTCGGCTAGCGCGAAGGCGACGATCAGGGTGCGTTCGAGCTTGGACTCGCGCGCGGTCTTCGAGGCAAAGGCCATCGACGGCGAGCGGTCGGGCCAGATCCAGACCGTGTGCGAGGCTTCCCATTCGAGCTCGCGGACATAGAGATGGTCGTCGCGCGCCGAGCGCCGCCAGTCGACGTTCTGCGACGGCTCGCCGGAGACGAATCGGCGGTATTGCCAGAAATTTTCGCCGGAGCCGGCGCGGCGCCTGCCGTGCAGGCCGTGGATGACGTTGGCGGCGACGCGGCGGGCCTCGAGCACCAGGCGCGGCAAGGAAGCTGCGAGCGTGCGGCTTTCGCCATCGGCACGTCGGATCGCGATGATCTCCTTCGCCGTGTGCCCGTTCTCAGCGGCCATCAACCGATCCGTGTTTTCAACTGCCGGATCACGTCCGGAATCGTGCGCCCTTCGGCGCGCGCCTGGAAGGTCAGTGCCATGCGGTGCTTCAGAATAGGTTCGGCGAGGTCGAGCACGTCGTCGATCGAGGGTGCGAGCCGTCCGTCGATCAGCGCGCGTGCGCGCACCGCGAGCATCAGGGATTGGCTGGCGCGCGGGCCGGGGCCCCAGGCGATGAACTTGCCGGTCTCGCCGCTGTCCGGACCCGGACGGGCCGCGCGGACCAGCGACAGGATCGCCTCGACCACGGAATCGCCGACCGGCAGGCGCCGGATCAGCCGCTGCGCGGTGATCAGCGCTTCCGCGGTCATCGAGCCCCTCGCCAGCGTCTCTTCGGCGCCGGTGGTCTCGAACAGGATGCGGCGCTCGGCGTCGCGATCGGGATAGTCGACGTCGATCTCCATCAGGAAGCGGTCGAGCTGCGCTTCGGGCAACGGATAGGTGCCTTCCTGCTCCAGCGGGTTCTGGGTCGCGAGCACGTGGAACGGCTTCGGCAGGTCGTGACGCGCGCCGGCAACGGTGATGTGCTGCTCCTGCATGGCCTGGAGCAGCGCCGACTGCGTGCGCGGGCTGGCGCGGTTGATCTCGTCGGCCATCAGGAGCTGCGCGAACACCGGACCTGCGATGAAGCGGAAGGCACGCCTGCCCGCGGTGCTCTCGTCGAGCACCTCGGCGCCGAGGATGTC
>NZ_JBFUES010000373.1:0-6733 GCF_056403875.1 Bradyrhizobium sp. P2_E8 | reverse complement strand
CAGCCCCCACAACGCGACACCGAGCGCCAGGCCGCCAAGGTTCGGCAGCAGCGCGAGTGCGAGGTCGGCGCCGCAGAGGAAGAGGAGGCCGAGCGCGAGCAGGGCGGTCCGGTTGATGCGGTCCGACAACACGCCGGCCGGATAGGCCGACAGCGCGTAGACGATGTTCATCAGCACCAGCACCGCAGGCACCCACATCGCATTGAGGCCGATGTTCTGCGCGCGCAGGATCAGGAAGGCTTCGCTGAAGCGCGCGAGCGTGAAGACGATTCCGACCGCCACGACGCGCCAGTAGACCGCTCCGAGCTGCCGCATCGCAGCGAGATTGAGCGGATTTTTCGCAGATTCCCGGCTTGGGTCCGGCTCCGGCTCGCTCACGGCAAAGGCGATCAGGCCGAAGGACAGAAAGGCCGGCAGCACGGCAACCCAGAACACGGCGGTAAAATTGTCAGCCGTCCACCACATCAGGCCGATCGCCGCGAGCGGTCCGACGAAGGCGCCGATGGTGTCGAGCGATTGGCGCAGGCCAAAGCTCGCGCCGCGCAGGCCGATGGGAGCGATATCGGCGATCAGCGCATCGCGCGGCGCGCCGCGGATGCCCTTGCCGACCCGGTCGATGAAGCGCGCGGCCACCAGCCATTCGACGCTGGGCGCGAGCGGGAACAGCGGTTTGGTGAAGGCGGCCAGCCCGTAGCCGAGGGCGGCGAGCAGCTTGCGGCGGCCGAGCCAGTCCGACAGCGCGCCGGAGAAGATCTTGGTGATCGAGGCCGTCGCCTCCGCAATTCCCTCGATGAAGCCGACCGTGAGCGTCGAGGCGCCGAGCACGGTGACGAGATAGACCGGCAGCAGCGCGTGGATCATCTCGGAGGAGATGTCCATCAGCATCGAGACGAAGCCGAGCACCCAGATCCCTCTGGGCAGCCCGGCACGCGCAGCATTCGGTGTCGTCGTCGTCACGCCTCGGATTTCCCCTTGAAGTTCTCCTTGGCCTTCACGTCCTGGCCTTCTCGCTGCCTTCGTCGTCAGGCAACAAAAAACCCGCCATCGGCGGGTTTGTCCATGCTCCCGCCAAAGGCAGAGGCTCAAAATTGCCCCACCTCAAGCAGGAGTCATCAGCCCATCACGGTCACCGACCGCCGGGYGGTTGTCGGGGGACTCCATCCCCATCTGTGCGGCCAGCCTAGCATGGAAATCGCGTCGGACAAGTGGGCGGGACGCTCCATCCCACGAGTCGTCATTCCAGGGCGACGCGCAGTATCGAACCCGGAATCTCGAGATTCCCGGACGCAGGGCGCGCCGGAGCTTCGCGTTTCGCGAGCCCTGGAATGACGGCGCAGGTGATTGCGCGTTCCGACGTCATCGCTATGGCCAAACGACGGCAAGTCGCCGCAACGACGCAAATTCCTAACTTGAATGTGAAGCGCAAGCGATCTTCGCACTTTGCGGCAAGGCGATTGCATGTCACCATCGCGTCATACGACGGGAGGCTGCGATGCGCTTGCTGTTCTCGATCGGGGCTGTGCTGGTGGCCGGCGTGCTCGCCGGGGGGGATGTTGCGGGCTTCGCCGCACCAGGACCTAAATTTGAGGCGTCCAAGGATCGATCGCAGCGGCCGGCGGCCGACAGGGACGCGCAGACGGTCGATGTCGAACTGGTCCTTGCGGTCGACGTCTCCTACTCCATGGACATGGACGAGCTCGCGATCCAGCGCGAAGGCTATGCGCAGGCGATCCAGTCGAAGGAGTTCTTGCAGGCGCTGAAGCTCGGTCCGAACGGCCGGATCGCGGTGACCTATTTCGAGTGGGCTGCTTCCAGCGACCAGAAGATCATCATTCCCTGGCGGTTGATCGACGGACCGGAGACCGCGGATGCGGTCGCCGCCGAAATCTTGAAGACGCCGATCCGGCGCGCCTCGCGCACCTCGATCTCCGGCGCGATCACGTTCGCGATGCCGCTGTTCGACGAGGATCCCTATCGGGGCTTGCGCCGCGTCATCGACATCTCCGGCGACGGTCCCAACAACAATGGCGGCCCGGTCACGGTGGCGCGCGACGCCGCGCTCGAGAAAGGCATCGTCATCAACGGCCTGCCGATCATGGTCAAGGAGCCGTCCTATTCGACCATGGATATCGACAATCTCGACTACTACTACGAGGATTGCGTGATCGGCGGTCCCGGCTCCTTCGTCATCACGATCAAGGACCGCGAGAAGTTCAAGGAAGCGATCCGCACCAAGCTCCTGATGGAGGTCGCAGGCCGCACGCCGGAGCGTCCCGTGGTGCGCGTTGCGGACAAGGAGCCGCGCGTCAGCTGCATGATCGGCGAGAAGATCTGGTCGGATCGCTGGGGACGCTAAGGCAGGCCCCGGCTGAGGCGTTTTGCCGTGTCAGCCGGCGGTTGAACTTAACCGMTCATTAACCTGCGCGTGGCCCTAATCGGATGGTTCCGTTCATTTCCGGCCAGCATACTGACATTGCTGGAGCGAACGAAAGCGGGTTTTTCCGCCGAGCAATCCAATGGCCATCGTCACATCGAGCACCAGCCAGATTTCGCCCGCGAACGAGCGGATCTTTCACCAGAGCACTCTGGTCGGTGACTGGAAGGGCAATTGGGTGGGCAACAACCAGCCCGTCGGCTTCAAGGTCGTGAACATCCGCGGTGCCCGGGCGCAGGTCGAGTATACCCATAACGGGCATACCGAACGCGGCTTCGGCGAGGTCCAGGGCTCGCTTATCACGTTCGGCGGCGTCACGGTCGGCACCAAGGACGGCAAGAACATGGTGCTCCTGTTCTCCGCGGGTGGCGCTGGCAAGCAGACCGCCAATCTCGAGAAACAGGCGCCTCCGGCCTCCGACAGCCGTCTGATGGGAAGCTGGGGCGGCTATTCCAGCGACAACGGCAAGAGCGCGAGCTTCAAGGTGCTCGCCGTCAACGGCAAGGAGGCGCAGGTCAGCGTCACCACCGACGGCATCACCCGGCAGGGCACGGGCTACGTCTACAAGAACGTCATCATGTTCGGGCAGGCGCAGATCGCGACCGATGACGGGAAGAACGGCAAGATCATCTACCAGGTCGGCACCAAGTCCTTCATGGTGCCCGTGACGAAATATCCGCCGGCCGATTCATCGTCTTCGGTCGACAAGACCGCCTGAACGCTTCGCGTTCCCGACTCGCGCCGCGACCGGCCGTCCTCACCATTTCGCTGCCCGCTTCTCCACGAACGCCCTCAGGCCCTCCTGCGCCTCGTCCGACGTCGCGACGTTGCAGAAATCGTCCACGGCGCTGGCAATGCTGCGCCGATAGTCGAGGTCGATCTGGCGCATGAAGGCGGCCCGGCCCATCCGCAGCACCGCGGCCGATTTCGCGGCGAACTGCGCCGCGAGCCTCACGACCTCGGCCTCGAGCGCCGTATCTCCGACGACGCGGTTCACCACGCCGAGTTCGCGTGCCTCGGCGGCGCTGAAGACGCGGCCGGTGAACAGCAGCTCGAAAGCGCGGTGGCGTCCGACGATGCGCGGCAGATGCGCGTAGTGGATCGCGGGAATGACGCCGACGTCGATCTCGGGATAGCCGAACGTTGCACTCTCGGATGCCAGCACGACGTCGCAGGACACTGCCATGGTCATGCCACCGCCGCGGGCCGCGCCAGCGACMGCAGCGATCGACGGCTTTCCGAGCCCGTACTGGGCATCGTAAAGGTCGATATAGAGCGCCTGGAGGAATTCGCGGATCTCGGCGCCCGATTTGCCAAGCAGGATGTCGAGATCGAGGCCCGCCGAAAAGCGCCTGGCAATCGCGCTCGCCAGCACGACCACGCGCGCATCAGGATCGTCGGCGGCGCGGCGGAGAGCGGCGACCACCGCCCGGATGACCTCGAGGCTCAGCGCATTGACGGGCGGGCGGCGCAGCGTGATGCGGGCGACGTTGCCGATGCATTCGTAAGTGACGGGACTGTCGGATGTCACCTGGTGCTCCGTGTTTTCAAGACGTCAGTAGCTTCAGCTGTCGGTCGACCCTGCGCGAGACTTCGCAAGCCGGCGCCAGGGCGCCGCTGCCGATCTGCCGCCAGATCTCGTCCGCCTGCTGCACCAGATGCGGGATGGTCAGCGGGAGGCCGGCCGCCTCCTGGAGCGCGCCCTTTTCATTGACGAGATAGCGTTCGTTCAGTGCGAACAGCACCTGCGCGAGGCACGCGAGCGACCTGTAGAGGCATCCTGCGACATGGGTCTGCTCGCCGCGCGCCACCGCAAGTTCTGCATTCTCGATGCCGAACGAGATTTCCCACTGAAAGCGCCGGATCAACGCCGTACGCAGCGGCGACGGATAGGGCAGCGCAATCGATTTCAGCCGGGCGATTAGCGCCTGCGGATCGTGCAGTGGCCGGCAATAGGCGATCTCGCCCATCCAGATCGCCGAGCAGAAGCCGTGCGGATGACCAGGCTGGTAGTCCATGGTGACCACGCCGGCGCGGCAGGATTGCATCACCGCCTCGACCGCGTCGGCGTTGCGGTAGAGCAGGTCCACCTTGCGGCCTTCCACCGACAGCCAGGCGCCGCCGACGATCCACGGGCCCCATTCGCCGACCGGCGTCACGGCCGTGGCGGCGGGATCGTCGGCGATCTCCTTTGCGGCGGCGAGTAGCCGATCCGTATCGAGCGGGCTCGCCGCCGAGAAGTACAATCCCATGTCGTAATCGGAGGAAGCATGCGCGCTGCCCCGCGCGCGCGAGCCGCCGAGCACGATGGCAGCGATGCCCGGCACCTTGGCAAAGGCGGATGTCAGGCGCGTGAGCAGGGGATCGTGCGGCATGACTCCCGTTCCGGCGGACTCGCGCCGCCTTGTTCGGGCGACAGCTTACGGTGCGGCTTGGGCCGTGCAAGACCTCCAGCGCGCATGTTAGCCTGCGCGCCGGAGATTGCTTGCCAGAGGGAGGGACCAATGACCGACGAACACCCGATGATGGCCGGCTCCGCCACCGTCTTCGTCGTCTCCGACATCGCTGCCAGCCTCGCCTATTACCGCGACGTGCTCGGCTTCGAGGTCACCTTCGAATACGGTGAGCCTCCGTCTTATGCCTGCCTCTGCCGTGATGAGGTCGGCCTGCACTTGCTCGCGGCGGCCGCAACGAAACGGTTGCCCGGACAGGGCGGTCTTTGCGTTTTCGTCAGAGATGTCGACCGGATCTATGCCGAGGTATCAGGACGCGGCGCCAGGCTGCTCAATCAACCGGAGGACCGCGACTATGGCATGCGCGACTTCGACGTCGTGGATGCCGACGGCAATCAGCTCACATTTGGCATGGGGACGGGCGCCGCGGCCTGACATCGTCGGCCGCGCACGTCCGCCGTTGAGTCAGATGCGCGCCTCCAGGATCAGGTTGAACGGCGTCTCGGCGGCGCGGCGGAAGCGCGTCAGGCCGCCTTCGCGGGCGACCTTGCGCAGCCTTGCTTCGCCCGCTTGTGCACCCAGTGCGAGGCCGACCTCCTGGTCGAGCGAGGCCGGTGTGCAGATCATGGTCGACGCCGCATAGTAGACGCGGCCGACCGGATTGAGATTGTCTTCGAGGCGGTCGCCCGCGAACGGCTCGACCAGCATGCAGGTGCCGTCCTTGGCCATGGATTCGCGCACGTGGCTGATGGCGCCGACGGGATCGCCCATGTCGTGCAGGCAATCGAAGAAGCAGACGAGATCGTAGCCTTCGGCCGGATAGGTCTTGGCCGAGTGAACAGCGAAGCTGACCCGGTCGCCCAGCTTGGCCTCGACGGTCGCCTTTCGCGCGGCCTCGATCGAGCCCTCGTGATAGTCGAAGCCGTAGAATCGGGAGTTCGGGAAGGCTTTCGCCATCAGCCGCGTCGAAACGCCATGCCCGCAACCGACATCGGCGACCTTGGCACCGCGCTCGAGCTTGTCCACGACGCCGTCGAGCGCGGGCAGCCACTCCTGCACCAGATGATGCATGTAGCCGGTGCGGAAGAAGCGGGCGGTGCCGCAGAACAGGCACTCGCTCCGCCGGTTCCAACCGACACCCTTGCCGGACTTGAATGCATCCGTAATCTTCGGTTCGTCGAGAAACGCCGCGGCAATGACATTGCCGACTGCGCCGAGGAACACCGGGCTGTCCTCGTCGGCAAGCGCCATCGCCTGCTCCGGCAGCATCGAGAATTTTCCTGAAGCGGTATCATATTCGACGTAACCAGAAGCCGCCTGGCTCGCCAGCCACTCGCGGACGTAGCGTTCGTTCGTTCCGGTGGCGCTCGCCAGCTCGGCGGAGTTCATCGGTCCCTTGGCGGCGAGGGCGCGGTAGAGGCCGAGCTTATCGCCCAGCAGGACCAGCGATGCGTTCATCGCCGCCCCCACCTCGGTGATCATCTTGCCCATAAAGGCATTCAACCTGTCGGAATTGACCTCCATGACAACCTCCATCCAATGGCGTTTTCAAAGGTCTTTCGGACCAAGGCATGGGCGCGGGCTTGCGCGTCCCTTAATTGGGTCCATCCGTCACGGAGCAGGTTCAATGTGTCAGGAAAAGGTGATCCCGGAACTGGATGAGCCGGCCACCGGCATCGCGTCGCTGGCAATCTTGTGGTCCTGCGAGAATGATTTGGGGACGTTCTGACGGTTACCCGAATGCTAGGCTCTACTTCTTCACGTGCGCTCGCAACCCTCTTCGCCGTGCTCTGCTTCTGCGGAGCCCGGGCTCATGCGCAAGTTGCACCCTTGAGGTATTGGGTCC